>JAUVVT010000313.1 GCA_030604505.1 bacterium
CTATTTATGGAAACTAAAATCTAATCCTATTAAAAATTATTCATTCATTCTATGCTAAATGTCAACTATTTGGAACTCTACTAATATATTAAAAATAGACTGTATATGCAATCTTAAAATTTGATTTTGCTTGGTTTAATCTAAACATTAAACAATTATATATCAAGAGTGATTTTTAAAAAATAAATAAAACAAAAAATTTATATACCTAAAGTTTATAAGTAGTGCAGAGTTTATGCGTGGGACTGAAAATGGAAATTTCAGAATGACTTAAAAAAATTCTTATTTTATTTCTTGTTGACTTTTAATTCAAAAATTCTTATAAAAGATATAAAATAATAAATAAGGTTTTACTTTCAGGAGAAAATTACAATGAAGGAATACGCACAAAGAGCAGGAGAGATTTTAACTGATTGGAAATCTGACGCATATTTATTTGGGATAGATGAGAAGGTGCTTGATAGAACGGGAGAATATGCAGAGAGATTTGGTAAGAAAGCCCTTGTTGTTGCACCATTAGCTCAGAAATGGGCAGAAATGACGATTCAGCAAGTTTTTGATTCGCTCAAAGCTCATGGAGTAGAGTATGTAAACATTTTAGATGCAAAATCCAATGCACCAAGAGAAGATGTTTATCGGATTGCTCTCTGGCTTTCACAGATAAAACCGGATGTTGTTATTCCCATAGGTGGGGGCAGTAACATTGATGCGGTTAAAGCAGCAAGCGTTCTTGCCAGTTACTCCCCTTCTGAAGCAGTAAAAGTATTAGATGCAAAAGAAGAAACAGCATCCACTATTGAGCCCTACTTTGGAGTGGGAAATGTGACAAAGATGATAGAAGGAACCGGAAAATCCATTATACCGATTCTGGCAATTCAGACAGCAGCAAGTTCTGCAGCACATCTGACTAAATATTCAAATATTACGGACCCGGTAATCGGACAAAAAAAACTTATAGTTGATGAGGCAGTTGTCCCACCGGCAGCAATATTTGATTACAACACGACCCTTAATTCTCCAACCGACCTGACACTTGACGGAGGGCTTGATGGGATAGCCCACTGCTGGGAAGTCTTTATGGGAGCAACCGGACAAGACCATTACGACAAGATAAAAGAAATCGCCGCTTTATCTATTCGGTTAATTGTAAATAGTCTTCCGAGAATAAGAAAAAATCCTGATGACTTAGAGGCAAGAGAGGCCCTGGGACTTGGGACAGACTTGGGTGGATATGCCATAATGCTCGGCGGGACAAGCGGTCCCCATCTGGGGAGTTTCTCCCTTGTTGATTTGACCAGTCACGGACGTGCCTGCTCGGTACTGAATCCATATTATACAGTACTGTATGCTGAAAAGATTCAAAATCAGTTGGAAAGCATAGGAAATGTATATAAAGAAGCAGGATATATCGAAGAAAGTCTGGAAGGGAAAAGCGGAAAGGAATTAGGTAAAATAGTTGCCGAAGGGATGATTGGTTTTTCTAAAGCTCTGGATTTTCCAGCGACTTTAAAAGAATTGGGAGCAGCAACTGAACGCATCGAGACAATGCTCACAGCAGCTAAAAATCCTCAGCTGAAGATGAAGCTTCTAAATATGCCCGCACCTATGGATGTGGAAAAAGGAGATGTGGAAAAACTTATGAAGCCCACTCTTGAGGCGGCTTATTCAGGAAATTTGGAAATCATACCAAGTGTACAGTAAATGATTCGATGAAAAAGTAAAGATAAATTCCAACTGAGGAGAATTATGTCAGAAAGTATAATTTTGCTGGGTATTTTCGTTTTTATTGTTGCTTTTATTATACTATTTACAGCGAAAATCAGACTTCATCCATTTATGGTTCTTTTAATAGCTTCGATGCTGTGTGGGATTTTATCAGGCATGCCGTTCATAAAAACAATAGAGATTATTGCAGAAGGATTTGGTGCAACTTTAAGGAAAATTGGAATAGTTATAGCATTCGGGTCGATTATTGGGTATATACTTGAGAAAAGCGGCGGCGCTTTGAGAATGGCTGATACTATTTTAAAAATAGTAGGTGAAAAAAGGTCGGCACTTGCTATGACGTTGACTGGATTTATAGTTACAATTCCGGTTTTTGCTGATTCCGGATTTATAATACTTTCTTCATTAAATCGTGCTCTCGCAAAAAAATCAAAAATATCTCTTGCAGTATATGCTATTGCATTAAGAGCTGGTCTTTCCTGCGGTCATGTATTTGTTCCTCCCACACCAGGTCCCTTGGCAGCGGCAGCAACTTTGAATGCTGACATTGGGCTTGTTATTATTTTTGGAATTATTGTATCCATCCCGGCTATGATGGCAGAATATTTGTGGGCTGTTAAATATGCTGTAAGATTTAAAATCGTACCAAAAGAATATGATTCACCGGATAGAATTACCGGAAACAGCATACTTCCAGGAAGATTTAAATCATTTTTACCAATATTAATTCCATTAGTTCTTATTGCATTAAAATCAGTTGCTGATTTTCCGTCACATCCGTTTGGTGCAGGTAATTTTCTTACGTTTTTCGATTTTATAGGTCATCCGATAAATGCTTTACTGACAGGGATATTTCTAAGTTTCCTTCTCGTTCCTAAATTAAATAAAGAAGTTGTTCATGATTGGGTTGGAAATGGAATAAAGAATGCCGGGGTTATAATTCTTATAACAGGAGCTGGGGGTTCGCTTGGAACAATATTAAGGGAAACTGGAATTGGAATTGTTTTCGGTGATTTTCTAAGCCAGTTTCATATCGGGATTTTTCTTCCATTTTTAATAGCCGCGGTGCTAAAGATAGCGCAAGGTTCAGCAACTGTGGCTATTATTACTACATCTGCATTGATGGCACCTATGCTCTCTTCAATAGGATTTGATTCAAGCTTAGGAAGGGTTTTTATTGTTTTAGCAATAGGAGCAGGATCAATATGCGGCTCTCATGCAAACGATAGTATGTTCTGGGTTGTCGCACAGTTTTCCGATATGGATGTTTCAACTTCATATAAATGCCAAACGGTTGGATCTATTTTAGTAAGTATAACTGCAATTTGCACAGTAGCAGTAATCGCATTTATATTCCTGTAATATTTATATTAAATCCCCTCAATTTATTGAGGGGGATAATGATATTTTGTTAATAACTGCTCAAGTATTCAGAATTAAACAGAATTCACCGGATATTTGGGTTTTTCGCCTTTTAGCACTGCTATAATATCTTCAGCGACAAGGCTCATTCGGATTAATGCTTCTTCTGTGTGTGATGCCATGTGTGGGGTAGCTATAAAATTCTCAAGTGTAAAAAGAGGATTATCGATACTCGCTGGTTCATCTTCAAAAACATCAGTGGCAGCACCGGCAATTTGCTTTTCAAGCAAAGCATTGTAAACTTCATTCTCATCCCATACCTTTCCTCTCGATGTATTTATCAGAAATGTTGTCGGTTTCATAAGTGCCAATTCATTTTTTCCGATAAGTTTATTGGTTTCATCTGTTAGAGGTGTATTTAGCGATATATAGTCTGCACTTTTAAGAAGTTCATCAAGAGAGACAAGTTTAGCGCCGAGTCTTTCCTCTTCTCCCGGGTATTTCATTATGTCATAATAGACTATAGGGCAGGAAAAGGCAGAATAACAGTGATATGCGATAGTTCTGCCGATTCTCCCAAAACCTATTATACCAACAGTCTTTCCGAATATCTCTTTCCCTGTATAGATATGTCTTGCATTCCAGTTTCCTTTTTTGAGCTCAGCGAAAGCTTTTACAAACTGATTTGAAAGATTTAATGCAAACATCAGAAAATGCTCTGCAACCGATTCGGCATTTGATTCCGGGGTATTTACAACCCATA
>JAUVVT010000218.1 GCA_030604505.1 bacterium
ATTATAACAGATAATATAAAATTTATCCATCTTATCTTTTTAAACAATTTTTCAATTTTCATTATCTGAAGTAAAAGTTTAAACGTTAAAGGTTAAACTCCGATTAGTTTAAAGAATAACTTATAAATAAAAAAATATATTAAATAGGAGTAAGAGAAATGGTCACAGCAGTACCACTGTTAGCATCTTTTGCAATAGGAATAATATTTTCTATTATTGGTGCGTTAAAGTTGGAGCTTGCAAGAATTTTAAACATTGATAACGCAAAAGTGGGTGGACTTATATCTTCCCTTTTCTTTACTATCACTATTGTTGTATTAATTGCAGGACCGCTGCTTGATATAGTCGGACACAAGCCCTTTGCAGTATTCGGATTTATAATAGGTTTTATTGGTGTTTTTATGCTCGTATCGGCAAAATCATATAGAGCTGCGGTTATTTCATGCATAATTTTGGGTATTGGTGCGACATTGATAACTACAATGGGAAATGTGCTTTTGACAGTGGTTTTGTTCAGCGGAAAAAATCCACCAGCTGCATTAAATCTTGGGAATATATTTTATGGTTTAGGTGCATTTTTTACTCCATTTGTAATTGGTATATTTTTAAAAAAATGGGGATATAGGAAAACCGGTAAAATCCTGGCTGTTTTTATTTTAATTCCTATCATTTTTGCTATTCTTGCGCGTAACTATCCCCAGGTTTCGACGGGTTTTGAATTAGTAAAGGCTTTTGGTCTTATAAAAAATGGCGTCATTATTTTTGCCGCATTGTCATTATTTGCTTATATAGGATTAGAAGTATCGATGGGAGGATGGATTTCTTCATTTGCAAGCGGCTTGGGATTTACTGACCGTAATGCAAATATTACTCTCTCGCTTTATTGGATAGGTCTGATGGCGGGACGTTTAATAGCATCTGGTTTTGGTGTTAAACCTATAGTAACGCCGGAAATAGGTATCAGCGTATGCATCATTTTATCGATTGTAGCTATTATTGCCATAGGAGCTATGACATTTACAAAATCAAAAATTATTGCAGTTCTGGGTGTTATTTTTACCGGACTATCGTTTGGTCCTATCTACCCTACTGTTTTAGGAGTTGCTTTGGCTAATCCGGGTGTTGCACAATTGCAGGGGAGCGCCTTTGGACTCGTTTTTGCAATTGGACTTTTAGGCGGAAGTACAATCCCTGCTGCAATCGGTATTTATTCAAAAGGGAAAACTATGCAGCAGAGTTTTAGAATTGCTTTAGCAACAGCAATAGTCATGTTTATTATGGTCAGTATAATGGGATTGTTCTAAAAAGGTGAATTGGAAATAACTTGTTAAAAAAGTATTACGGTTTTTTTCGCCCAATCTATCCAATTAGATCACATTCAACTCAATCATATTGTGTTATATCTGTTCATCAAAAATGGCAAACTTAATTATATAGTTTCTTTAATACCCATGCCATGTTTTCTCCCAAGGTCTTCATTATCTGAATACCTTCTTCGTATTTATCCACATCACCCTTTTCTTGACCAAAACCCATATTCCAATAGTTAGAACCAGGGACGATTATTTTGGTATTTCGGGGACACAATACTAATTATTGATAAAGGTATTATATATGTGTATGTTTAATTATGGCACGATTGGCAAGAGTATTGGAAGCATGCTTTAACTAAAAAAACGGGGGAGAAAACTAAAAAATAAAAATTAATTAGTATTGTGTCCCCGAATTACCCAGAAAATCCGCTTAAAATTTTAGATTGACATAATATACTATCTTTGTATTGTAAAAGCACGATTTGGATTAAATACAGTCAATTTGTGAATGAGTTCTTTCCCCACACCTTTTGCTTCCAAAATCGATAGAAATTCCTTTACAAGATAAGAATATCCGTTGATTTTTCCACCATTCGGTTCCCCGACCCTGTACCATCCGCTGTCCTGGGATAAGAGAAGGTTGTCTTCATACCCTTTGTCGAGCATAGTAAAAATCAATTTTATATGTTTCTCGCTGTTCTCTTTACGAATACTGTCATATTCCACCCATGCCCCTCGTTGTGCCACCTCAAAATGATACTTTTGATCAGGTTCCCCACTGGCATGCACGTATATAAACGATGCGGGATCAACTTTTTCACGCTCCAGAATATCAAGCTGCTCGATAGCTGCGACACCTTTGACCGTGTGGGAGGCAATAGTGGCGCCGGTCATTTCATTTGTTCTACTTGCAGCGGTCACAATTTTCTTCTGAATAGGAATTAATGGCCCAGGATTCACACCTATTTTTATAAAACCTGCTTTGATTCCTGTCTCGTTAATCCCCTCGAGGATTTCAGCTGCCCACATATCAGCTAACCTTTCCGCTGAAACTTTCCAGGTATACTTCGGCAAATATGGCTCTTTGTAAAAACCAGTATTTGTGAGAATGTAAATCCCGGTTGCGCAGGAGAGTCGGGCGAGAATCTCTGGATCACGCCCCATATAGGCTGGTGTGCAGTCAACAAACGTATGAACGCCGAGCCGTTTGATCTCCTGTAAATAAGGGAGTATAGTTTTGATGATTTCATCTGGATTGTATCGTTCTTTACTGACCCGATCCGCACCAACAAAATCACACATAATGTGTTCATGCGGCAGGGTGAAGCCCATCGTATCTGGAGAAATAGTACCGGTAACAGTCTGGATGAGGCGTCTCTTTGGTTGATTTTCCGTGATATTATTCCATCGAGCAGACCGACCATGCGATGTAATCAGTCCGACAATCCCCGATAATCCCGTTTTAAAAAAGCTCCGGCGGGTGATGTCCGCCATCTTACATTTTCTCATCTTTTTATTAATATACCACTTCTCAAAGATTCACTTAAAATTACTTTACTTTTTAAATCATGTAAAAGTAAGATTATTTGTTATAAATTAAAATTATATCTAAAAAATCTTTCATAAATATTTTAAAGAGAAAATAGCATAAAAAAACCTAAATTTCAAGTATTCTTTATTTATTTCGGGAACACAATACTAATTATTGACAATATAGTTAGAAAATTTCGTATGGCAGGATTTTGTTTAATTCGGGGAGCCATGTATCATATTATACGATGTGTGTCTCTACGGGCACTTATAGAAGTTTGAGAACTTTTCTCTAAAAAATTAACTTTTTTAGCATCGGTATGGAACTTTCTTTTTCATAGAAGTTCTGTTTTAATTTGCGTATAATTATAAAAAATCGTACAAAACTATTTAACTGTTATCCTCCCGATTCTATATCGTCTGTGACTATCATTATCAGGTAGAGGCAATGCGATTACAGGAGTTCCATCGTTCTTACCAACCGATACGTACACATCAAAATTCCCTTTTGGCATGTTCTCCGGAAACGAGAAAACACTTTTTACTTCCTGAACGGGCGGATTATCAGCAGAACCAACGGCAAGAGACATGACATTAAATGACTGATTCACAAAGACACCAGTTATTCCGCCTTTTTCATCTTTCATAGTGATGGTGATAAACCCACCGGGATAGCAGGGCGACACACCTTTGTTGCTCCATTTCATCCCGAATTCAAATGGCTGTCCGGTTTCTACTTCAGACTGCCATAATATTTCAATGGGAAACAGACGGTATCCCATTCTCATATTTATATCATTAATAGTTTTAATTTGTTCATTTAGAAATTCCCTGGGCCACCAGTGGATGGAAGCATATGAAGCATGATAATCTTCAATCGCCTGCACATACATTGAGCCGTCTCCCCAGGCGTTATTTCTCTTGGATGAACCATAATGTTCGCTTTCTATAACGACAGGCAGATTTTGCCAGAACAGTTGCGCCATATCTTGACGAAAATAATGTCGAGGTGGAGCCAGGACAAGTATACTGTCGTCTCTGAGTGGCAATCCTTTTTGACGCGCATACTCTATTATTCTGCTTTTCGGTGGAAGTTTATGACCGCTGGTTTTTAATATTTTCTGCCAGTCCGAATAATCCAGTTCCTGATAGGAAAAGTCATCATTTGCCACGAGAAGTGTATTTTTAAAATATTTTAAATGAAGGTCGATGTGTTTTTTCAATACTTCAAAGGGATAATTCTTCCGAGTGCTGGCGTATGTGTGGCCTTCTCCCCATACACCTAAGGAGCCAACATCAATGAAATCGACATTTGGATTGCCGTCATACCGTTCTGCGAATGCTCTTAGGAAATTTTCAAGTTTTTCAAGAAATACGGGATCTCCGAAATCGGGTTCCCACGAACCACCCGAACCATCCTCGACTATCTCGCCGCGTTTAAAAAAATATCCTTTTGCACCAGCGTCATGGACCCATTTCGGAGTGGCATATCCCCTCGATTCCGATGCTGTAACCCTGAAAGCAATGCGCAAGCCTTTATCAAGCCATTTCTGTGCGGGTGTATCAACATACGACCAGTTAAATCTACCTTCTTCCGGTTCAAGGTAAGACCATGGAATGCGCAAATAAATAACCGTCAGTCCCGGAAAATCATCTATGGTATCGGAGGGTTCAAGTCTGCTGCCGTAATTTCGGATACTATTATCATAATAATGAAACACCCATCCCATTTGGGGATTTACCAGTGCTGTTTTTGTATCGACGGGCCGCACAATGGTAAGGTTTTCATTTTCCAGACTGAAAACTGATTGGAACATTAAAGTGATGAGAGATAAGCATAGAATAAAGTATTTCATTTCAATATCCTCCTGATTCTTCAATCTGAAATTATTGATTGATTTTATTAAAAGACTCTGATAATTATTATATCGTGTATAATTTTTTACATCTGACCATTATAATCATACAACTTCAACTCCCGAGTCGTCGACCTTCTGCTGCCACGCAAG
>JAUVVT010000117.1 GCA_030604505.1 bacterium
ACCGATTCTAATCCATCGGATAAAATCGAAAAAATATGGAATGCAAGAAGACCATCAAAAGAAGAAATAGAATCCGGCGATGAATATTATATTATACCAAAAACTAAAATTGGGAAGGTAAGCTTGGGAATTTTCTTTTTTGGATTTTCACTTTTTGTAGTTGGAACATTTTTGGGTATGACTGGTACATGGATTGCCTCTCTTTTAGCTGTGCTTGGGATGTTGATTTATTTTCTGGGCGGATTTATGAAATTTGCACTTGAATAAAAATTTTTGATATATAGACTTAAAAATAATATACTTAGCCCATAATTATAAAAGTCAGGCGGTTTAAAACAGCAGAAAAATTTGTTTGACTTTAAAACATTTATAATATAAATTACATTTAAAATTGAATAAAAATAGTTGAATTAATCTTTTAAGTAATTGAAAAATCTCATATTTAAGAATAAATAAATTCATATAAATTGACTAAATCAGAGTGAGAAAAATGAATAATAAGATTAAGATATTAATAGCGACAAAGTTAAATCCGGTGGTTTGCGATATACTAAAAAACGGCGGACTTGAGCCGGTTGTTATGGAAAATATATCGGATGGACTCGAATCTGTTATTGGTGATTTTCACGGATTAATCGTAAGGAGTGAAAAGGTTACCGAATCCGTTATTGAAGCAGGGAAAAGTCTGAAATTGATTGTGCGGGCCGGTTCAGGAGTAAATACTATCGACCTTGAAAATGCTTCAAAAAGAAATATTCTTGTGTTGAATACGCCTAATGCAAATTCCAATTCAGTCGCTGAACTTGTTTTTGCGTATATGCTTGTCAAGTCGAGATATGTGTTAATAGCTGATTCTTCTACAAAAGAAGGAAAATGGCTTAAGAAAAAACTGATGGGCAGCGAGCTTGCAGAAAAAACTCTCGGTATAATCGGCGTTGGTAATATTGGCAGCAGACTTATAAGAAAAGCTAAAGGATTTGATATGAATGTTATCTGCTATGACCCGATATTATCGGCTGAGCGGGCAAAAACATTAGAAGTTGATATGGTTTCACTTGAAGAGATTTTTAAAAATAGTGATTTCATTACGCTTCACGTTCCTTTGACTTCAAATACCAAAAATATGATAACATATGATCTTCTTAAATTGATGAAAGATGATACTATGATTATAAATGCATCAAGGGCAGAATTAATAAATGAGGAAGAACTTAAAAAGATTTTAAAAGAGAAGCCCAGTGTTACATTCGCTGCCGACCTCTTTTACGAAGGAGATATTGAAGGAGAGAAAAGCATTGCAAAGTTTGGAGACCAGATTGTTATGACACCACACATTGGTGCCAGTACAAAAGACGCCAATTACCGAACCGCAAAACAAAGCGCTGAACAGACTGTCGGCTTCTTTAATGCTGGGATTATCAAAAATACCGTTAATCTTATCGAGATTCCTTCTGATTTTAATACTAATTTTATGAATCTTGCCATGCTGCTCGGTAAATTTGCTTATTATATGATAAAAGATTATGGACAGCCCTATGAGGTAAAGGTAACATGTTATGGAAATCTGAATAAATATACTTCAATTTTATTGAAATCGGGAATAATGGGAGTCCTTGATAATTTCCTCGAAGAGAAAATTACTCCGAATATTGCGGAGAATATTGCTCAGGAGAATGGAATAATAATAACACCGAGGGAACCGGACGAACTTAAAGGACACGGTGATTCTATTACGCTTGATGTTGTTGCAAAACATGAAAACAAATATTTGGAGACAAGTGTTAGAGGAACAATCTCAGCAGAAAATGAACTTATTATCAGGCGTATTGATAAATTTGAAAGTGTTGATGTTACTCCGGCAGGTAATATTTCCGTATTTACTTATGATGACAGAAAAGGTATTTCCGGAAAGATTGGTGATATTTTTAGCAAAAATAATATTAACATCCTTGACGGAAGATATAAGACGAGCAGCGATGGTGAATTGGCTATAGCCATACTAAAAACTTCTTGTCCGGTAAAAGATAAAATTATTGTTGATATTAAAGAAAAAATCGGTGCATATAATGCCTTTAGCGTCTATTTATAAAAGATTTACGATTTAGAATAGGACATTTTTTATTTAAAAAAAAATAGGAGGTTACGATTGAGTGATTTCAAGTTAATGATACCCGGACCGGTTTATGTTCGACCGGAGGTTTTGAATGTTATGAGTAGCATACCCTGGGGACACAGGGACGCTGTGGAAACTCCAAAGCGTATGAAACCAATTAGAGAAAATTTAAAAAAGTTGCTTTATTTAGAAAATAGCGATTACGAAATAATTGTTTCCAGTTCTTCCGGTACAGGATTAATGGAAGCAGCAATACTAAATTGTGTTGCTGACGATGAAAGTGTTCTATGTATAAGCATAGGTGCATTTGGTGACTTGTGGCATAAGATAGTTGAAAGCTGCGGCAAAAAAGCTGTTAAGGCTTCATTTGAGCCGGGAAATGCTGCCGACCCTCAGGTTATCGAAAGATACTTAAAAGATGAAAATTTCAGTGCTGTTACAATTACACATAATGAAACGAGTACCGGTGTGGTTAATCCTGTGAAGGAAATAGCAGATATAGCCAAAAAATACGATGCATTTGTGATGGTAGATGCAGTCAGTTCTATGGCAGGGATTCCAATTTCGGTTAATGAGTGGAATATTGATGTGATTGTTGCATCTACACAAAAATGTTTTGGTCTTCCACCGGGGCTTGCTGTCGGTGCGGTTAGCGGTGAAGCAATGAAAAAGTCTGAAATGGTTAAAAGAAAGGGAACATATTTTAATTTTCTTTCTTTCAGAGATTCTAACGCCAAAGACCAGACGCCCACTACTCCTAACGAAGCATTGATTGATACTTTAAACTTCCAGCTTAACTATATTATAAATGAGGAGGGGCTGGAAAATAGGTTCATCAGACATTCCAAACTTGCCAATATTGTGAGAGATTGGATTGGAAAAGACCATCAGGGATTTAAATTGTTCCCTTCTTATGATGTTGCATCTGATACCGTAACATGTATTCAACATCCTCCCGAGCTTGATAAGAACTCAATAAAAAGCCAGCTCAGGGAAAAAGGTTATCTCTTTGACGGTGGATATAAAAAACTTGTGGCAAAAGGTTATCATACATTCAGAGTACCGACAATGGGTGATATGACAGAAGATATTTTGAATGAATATTTATCCCATATTGATAATATTATTAAAAAAAATGACTAATATACATTACGATTATAAATTTTATAATTTTACTCATTAAATATTTATACTTATTAAAAAAGCATACTTAAATGTATGCTTTTTTTGTTACTTATGAGTTTTCATAAGTCAATCAGGGAGAAGATGACATGAAAGTTTTATTTGTTTCGCCGGAGGTTGCCCCTTTTGCGAAAACAGGTGGGCTTGCTGATGTAACAGGGGCAATGCCAAAAGAACTTGACAAATTGGGAGTCGAAGTTAAAATTATGATGCCCGGGTACAGCATAATAGATAAAAACAAATTCAAAATAAAAAAAATAAAAGGTGATTTCAGCGTTTATGTGGGCGGAAAATCAAAATCCGGAACAATAAGCAAATGTAAAATTGGCAGAAAAATTGAAGTTATCTTTGTTAATAACAAAGAATACTTTGACCGTGACGGGTTATACGGGGATAAGAACGGAGATTATCCCGATAACCTTCAAAGATTTACATTTTTTTGTAAAGGAATTTTAGAGGTTTTAAAAGTAATCGGCTGGAAACCGGATATAATTCACTGCCATGACTGGCAGGTGGGTCTTGTGCCGGCTTATTTGAAGACGATTTATCGGAGCGACACTTTTTACCAGAACATCTCATCTGTTTTTACTATTCACAATATGGCTCATCAGGGAAATTTTACAACAGATTTATATTATATAATCGGATTAGGCTGGGAAGAATTTGTTTTCGATAAGATTGAGTTTCATGGAAAGTTCAGTCTGATTAAAGCAGGGATAGTTTATTCAAACATTATTACCACAGTTAGCGAAAGCTACAGCAGGGAAATCCAGACAAGTGAGTTTGGTTTTGGACTTGAAGGTGTTCTCAAATGGAGGTCGGATGATCTTTACGGTATAGTCAATGGCATTGATTATAATGTCTGGAGTCCGGGGAAGGACGGTTATATTGAACATAAATACAATCTGAAAACAATCAAAAACAAGGCGGCTAATAAGAGAAAATTGCTTGAAATTTGCGGACTGGCAATTGACAAAGATTTAGAGGTGCCCTTAATAGGTTTTATCTCAAGATTAGCCGAACAAAAGGGTCTTGATTTAATCGAAGAGTGTATAGAGGAATTGATGGGCTTTGAGCTTCAGTTGGTCGTACTTGGTACTGGAGAAGAAAAATATGAAACAATGCTGAAGTCAATATGCGAAAAATACCCCAAAAAAATATCGCTGAATCTAAAGTTTGATGAGGAACTCGCGCATTTGATATATGCAGGGTCAGATATGTTTCTGATGCCTTCAAAGTTTGAACCCTGCGGACTTGGACAGTTGATATCCCTGAAATACGGCACTGTCCCGATTGTTCATAAAACAGGTGGATTGGCTGATACGATAGAAGAGTTCGATTTAGACGAAAACTCAGGAAACGGATTTGTATTTGAAAGTTATTTATCGATTGAACTCATCTCGACAATAGAAAGGGCTCTAAGTCTTTATAAAGATAAAAAAGCATGGAAAACACTGGTATCAAATTGTATGAAATCGGATTTTTCATGGAAGGCTTCGGGTAAGAAATATATAGAGCTTTATGAAAAATAAAAAAGTAATAAAAATTTATAGGAGTATTTGTGAAGATAAAATATAATTTTAATAATTTGATGTCGGACAATATTGGTGAGGGCAGCGGAGTTTCAGAGGAAGAAATAGATTCTTTATCCGGCAGGTGTAAAGAGATAGATTCAAATCTCAAGAAAATGAGAAAGGAAGGAAAAATACATTTTTTTGACCTTCCTTATCAGGAAAATGTCGTTAAGGATATAAAGGATTATGCGGGAACTGTTGCCGATAAGTTTGAAAATTTAGTTATACTTGGCATTGGGGGCTCTGCGTTGGGGGGGATTGCATTACACAAGGCATTGAATCATCCTTATTATAATATCTTATCAAAAGACAAACGAAAAACTCCCAGAATATTTTTTCTCGACAATATTGACCCGGATACACATTCTGCAATTTTTGATATAATTGATGTTAGAACCTCCTGTTTTACTTTTATCAGTAAATCCGGAAGCACCGCTGAGACCAATGCACAGTTCCTGATATTCATGGGAAAATTAAAAGAAATTTTAGGGAACGAATTAAAAGACCATATTGTCTTTATCACTGATAAAGAAAAAGGAAATTTCAGAAAGATTGCGGATGATGAGGGAATAAAGAGCTTTATTATTCCTGATGGTGTTGGGGGAAGATTTTCAGTACTTACACCTGTCGGACTTCTTCCGGCGGCAGTGGTCGGGATTGATATTGAAAAACTTTTAGAAGGTGCTGCTTTAATGGATAAAATCTGTGAAAAGCAGAATATATGGGAAAATCCGGCTTATATGAATGCAGTTCTTCATTATATACTCGATACAAAGAAAGGGAAAAATATTTCCGTTATGATGTCTTATTCGGATGCATTGTTCGGGATAGCCGACTGGTATAGGCAGTTGTGGGCTGAAAGTCTGGGTAAAAAATATTCTACGGACGGTGAAATTGTTCACGTCGGTCAGACGCCGGTTAAAGCTCTCGGAGTGACAGACCAGCATTCACAATTGCAGTTGTATAATGAAGGTCCAAATGATAAGATTATAACTTTGCTCGGGACAGAAAAATTTAATTCAGAAATAATGTTAGGTTCTTTTTATCAGAACATAGAAGGAATTTCTTATCTTTCGGGGCATTCATTGAATGAACTTCTGTTTGCGGAACTAACTGCCACTGAAACAGCGCTGACAAAAAACAACAGGCCAAATTGTTCTATAATATTACCCGAAATAAATGAGTTAGCTCTGGGGCAGATATTTTTTATGCTCGAGGTACAGACCGCATTCTCCGGCTGTCTGTATAACATTAATCCCTTTGACCAGCCGGGCGTGGAAATGGGCAAACAATTTGCGTATGGCTTGCTGGGCAGAAAAGGATTCGGAGATAAAAAAGCTGAAATTGAAAACAGAAAAAAGAAAAACGAAAAATATATCATATAAATTTCCCCTCTTGCGAGGGGAAATTTAATAGAAAGTTTTTTCCGCCCAAGCGGATCCGCCCT
>JAUVVT010000349.1 GCA_030604505.1 bacterium
AAAAATACGCTTTTACCCTTGGTTTGCCTTTAATTAAAAATTATCGACTTTTTTTTAATAACATATAAATTATAAAGAAAAAAGATATTAATTGCAAGTAAATTTTTTAAATTTATTATCTAATTTTGAATACTAAAATTTGAACATTTACTTACATTTAAAATTTTATTTCTTAAATTATTCTACACTAAAAACAACAAACAATAAAAATAAAAAAATATTTTATAAGATTTCATATAAATACAGAGACGCACGGATGTGCGTCTCCGTTATCATTTCATTTTTATATTTTTTCACAAATTTAGTCATTAGCTTATTTATATAAATAAATAAGTTTGTTATGCTTCACCCTTTGTTTCTGTTTTAAAATCTTTTAATGCGGCATGTGCTGCAGCCAATCTTGCAATAGGAATCCTGTAGGGTGAACAGCTCACATAATCTAATCCGATATCATGACAGAAAATAACAGTTTCAGGGTCACCGCCATGTTCCCCGCAAATCCCGACAATTAAATCTTTTCTTGTGTTTCTTCCTCTCTCTACACCCATTTTCATTAATTGTCCGACACCATCCTGGTCAACCGTTATAAACGGGTCTGCCGGGAGAATTTCATTTTCTGTATAGAAAGGTAGAAATGTTCCTGCATCATCCCTTGAAAGCCCAAAGGTTGTCTGAGTAAGGTCATTTGTCCCAAATGAGAAAAACTCTGCCTCTTCTGCAATTTCATTTGCAATCAATGCTGCTCTCGGAAGTTCAATCATTGTTCCCACCTTATAATCAATTTTTTCACCTGTTTTTTCCATAACTTCTTCTGCCGCTTTAACAACAATTTCCTTTTGTTTTCGTAATTCATTTATATGGGCAACAAGCGGAATCATAATCTCCGGGTGGACCTTTATTCCCTCTTTTTGCACAATTACCGCTGCTTCAATTATAGCACGAGCCTGCATTTCGGTTATTTCGGGATATACGAGTCCCAAACGGCAGCCGCGATGACCGAGCATCGGATTTAGTTCTTTTAAGTTTTCAGCTTTGGTTTTCAATTTTTCACTTGAAACACCAATCTTATCAGCAAGTTCTTTTATTTCTTCATCGGTATGCGGCAGAAATTCATGAAGCGGCGGGTCAAGTGTCCTGATTGTTACCGGATAACCATCCATAACTCTGAACAGTCCCACAAAATCATCTCTCTGTATCGGCAGAAGTTTCTCAAGCGCCTTTTTCCTTGCTTCTACATCTTCGGCAAGTATCATCTCTCTCATTGAATCGATTCTATCGCCTTCAAAAAACATATGCTCCGTTCGACAGAGACCGATACCTTCTGCTCCAAAATCCTTTGCTATTTTTGAGTCATGCGGGGTATCGGCATTTGTGTGGACTTCGAGCTTTCTGAACTCATCCGCCCATGACATCAATTCTCCAAAATCTCCCGAAAGCGTCGATTCCACCGTATCAACTTTTCCATCAATTACCTGTCCCTTGCTTCCGTCAAGCGTTATATAATCGCCTTCTTTAATCACTTTATCAGCAACAGAAAATTGTTTCTTGTCATAATCAATCTGAAGAGCACTGCAGCCGGCAACACAGCATTTCCCCATACCTCTTGCCACAACTGCCGCATGAGAAGTCATTCCACCTCTTTGTGTTAGAATTGCCTGTGCTACATTCATACCGTGTATATCCTCCGGTGAGGTTTCAGACCTTACCAATATAATCTTACCCCACTCCTTCTCTTTCTCTACGGCATCATCTGCTGTGAAGACTACCCTTCCGGTTGCCGCCCCAGGTGAGGCAGGAAGTCCAACGGCAAGCACATCTATTTTTGCTTTTGGGTCAATCATCGGATGAAGAAGCTGGTCAAGTTGTGCAGGCTGAACTCTCAACACTGCTTCTTCTTTGGTTATCAAGCCCTCTTTCATCATATCAACAGCTATTTTTACAGCAGATGCGGCTGTTCTCTTTCCCAGACGTGTCTGAAGCATCCAAAGTTTACCATTCTGAATAGTAAACTCAATATCCTGCATATCTTTATAGTGAATTTCAAGGTTTTTCTGTATCCCATCAAGTTCCTTATAAATTTCGGGCATTGCATCCTCAAGAGAAACCATATCCGGATCGGTCTTCTGTTCATTTGTAATAGGTTGAGGAGTTCTTATTCCTGCTACTACATCCTCACCCTGAGCATTTATCAGATATTCACCATAAAATTTATTATCTCCAGTTGAAGGATTTCTTGTGAATGCAACTCCTGTTGCACTATTGTCACCCATATTTCCGAAGACCATTGTCTGCACATTAATCGCAGTCCCCCAATCACCCGGTATATTATTTATCCTTCTGTATTCAATAGCTCTTTTAGTATCCCACGATTCAAATACTGCGCCAATTGCACCCCAGAGCTGCTCAAAAGTATCTTCGGGAAACGGCTTTCCGGCTTTTTCATTAATCAAACTCTCATAATCTTCGATTACTTTTTTAAGATTTTCAACAGTAAGGTCTGCATCAGATTTTGCACCCTGTTTTTCTTTTATTGAACCAAGTATTTTTTCAAATTCTCCACTCGGAACACTCATTACTACGTTCCCATACATCTGGAGCAGCCTTCGATAGCTGTCATAACAGAGTCTTTCATTATTTGTCTTTGCAATTAAACCCTGAATTGTTGTATTATTTAGTCCAATATTAAGAACCGTATCCATCATTCCCGGCATAGAAACCCTTGCCCCCGACCTCACTGAAACAAGCAGAGGATTGTCCTTATCGCCAAATTTACCTCCCATTATCTCTTCTACTTTTTTCATCTCTTCAATGACCTCCTCTTTTAAGCCTTCCGGATAACCTTTACCGCCTTCATAGTATTCCGTACACACTTCCGTAGTAATAGTAAAGCCAGCAGGAACGGGCACGCCTATATTTGTCATCTCAGCAAGGTTTGACCCTTTTCCACCAAGAAGATTCTTCATTGTAGCATCTCCCTCTGATTTACCTCCGCCAAAAAAATATACTCTTTTCCCCATTTTTACTCTCCATTTTTTATATAATTACATTGAAATTAATTAATTGACAAAAGCTGGATAAAGAATTAAATATATTATTATTTTTTATAATTGGTTTTACAATATATATTTTTTATACTAAAAATCAAGGAAATTATCCTCTAACTATTTTCATATCATTTCTGTAAATTACAATTGTGAGTTTTCCTCATCAAAGTATTTTTCTTCGGGCTGCATGATTTTTTTTTCAAGAGAAGTAAGTTTATACTTGATAATAACAGACAAATTTTTTAAAATCTAAAAAACACAGAGACCACAGGGGAATATTCTGCCTGCCCTGTGGGTGTTCTCTATGATTAAATTTTGACAATACTTTTTAAATAAGATGCAACGGGCAAAAAATGGATTCCCGCTTTCGTGGATGTTGCACAACTCGATATTATGAATTAAATATATGGATTATTTTATAGATTGTCAATAAATCTGGAAAAAAGAGGAGAAAGAATGGAACAAA
>JAUVVT010000310.1 GCA_030604505.1 bacterium
TTCCAGCATCCGCGTGATTTCCCTGAGAGGATGCACTTCGGAACCGAGTATTTATACCAGAATCCGATGATGAGAGATATGGGAATCAACAGTATCGGCATAAGGGGCGGATATAAGTTAGGATATGATGAAGAGTCGTGGACGTTCGGGTTTGGTGTGAATGCCTACGGAGCGAGGATAGATTATGCCATTCAGGAATTTGGTATATTTGATAATGTATCTTCGTTCTCACTCGGAATCGACTTCTAAAACGCGGATTTCACAGCATTGCAGCAGTAAAATCAGCGGGAAAAAATTAGAATTCCGAATAGTTTATAAAAATAAAAGGGATTCCTTACAGGAAAGGAATCCCTTTTTTATTATTGAATATTAGAATATTTACCTTTTTTCAACCTGTATATTAAAAAATACCATTAATCCTATCGATTTATCGAGGGGATTATTTATGGTCTTCCAAAACTTTGATGTAAATATCGCTCCATAATACGATTCAAAAACTCCTCTTTTCTAATCGACATCCCTATTTCACAGTTTGGTTCCTTGCTCTCATCTATTACAGTAAATCCGCCGTCGATAACCTTAACATTGGCAGGACGGGTAGCGAACAGTTCCGGCCAGATTACCATACTCACAGCAACAACATCAAACAGCGTCGGCGTTTCGTTCCCCCATAAAGAATAAAGTCCGCAGAGCGAGTTGGTGAGGGGAGATTGCCGCATCAAAAGTTTAAGACGGTTATCCTTCTCCAGTTTAACGAATGTTGTAATATCAAGCCCTGCATAGGTTATAGAAGCACCGCAGTCAGCAAATAACTTTGCCGATGAAACATCTGCTCTGACATTCCACTCCGCATCAGGAACCGGATCGCTCCCGTATCCTAAATAAAATGAACCGAACATTGAATAAATATGCTTGGCTAATTTTAAGGCATCCTTATCCTTTCTTATAACATCTCCAATATTCGTAACCGGACCAACCGTAAAGAGAATAACCTCATTCGGATACTTTCTTAGCATTTCAATAATAAAATCTGCTGCAGGTTTTTCTATCGGCTTAACCTTTGAAAACCCTTCAGCCCAGTAAAACTGAGGCCTGTAGCGTGCTGGATGCGTATCTTTACCCACGACGTCAACAGTCTCCCGCCCGACAGCAACAGGTATATGTTCCATTCCCGTCTCATAAAGCATCTTACATGCAACCTGAGCGCGCTTATCGGTTAATCCGTGCCCCAATGTAATACCAAGAACATCAAATTCAGGACTGATAATCACAAGAGCAAGAGCAAACGCATCATCGATATCGCCCCCAAGGTCACAGTCCAGAATTACCTTTTGTTTCTGCCCCGACATTAAAGTATTAATGCCAAAAAAAATTATTAATATTAGGCTGGTTAAAATTAACTTAATTTGACGCATAATAATTTCTCCTGTAATTTTAAAATGTTATTCAATTTTATATTTCTCGTTAATTCATTAAATGCATATAATTGTCTAAATGTATTGCTTTGCTGTAATGAACAGAGCGACGCAGCAATCTATCTGTTTAAACTCAATATTGATTAAATGTAAGAAAAAAAAATAAGATTTGCAAAAGTTCTATTATAAAAAAAGTTTATCAGGAACTATCTCATAAGTGCATAGTGAAATATATGAACAGAACTAATTAGGTTTAATTAATAACTCTTTATGAAACTCGAATCAAAAGGACAGGTAATTCCATTTGGAGATATTGAAAAAGATGTTTTAATGATATTGAGAAAAGAACTTTATAATATATTTGGAATTGAATTTAAGATTTCCCCTCCGCTAAGTATACCAGAGTCTGCATATAATTCAAGAAGACAGCAGTACCATTCGTCTTACTTAATTAGATATTTAAAAAAGTTATCAGGAAAAAATATTGATTTAACTCTTGGCGTAATAGATAAAGACCTTTATGTTCCGCAGTTAAACTTTGTCTTCGGAGAGGCAGAACTTAATGGAAATATAGCTGTTATATCTCTAATCAGGTTAAAACAGGAGTTTTATGGTTTTCCTGAAAATAAAAATATATTCTATCAAAGAACTGTTAAAGAAGCAGTCCATGAACTCGGGCACGTCTTGGGATTCCATCACTGCACCAATCCAAAATGTGTTATGTTTTTCTCAAACAGTCTTTCCGATACCGACAGAAAAGGAAAATATCCTTGTAATAGCTGTCTTAAAAAAATATCTATAACAAAATGAATGCAGAGATTTATATTGGAACAAGCGGGTGGAGTTATCTCCACTGGTGGAACGGCGTTTTTTATCCAAAAGAAATCAAGCAAAACAAATGGCTTGAGTATTACACTAACTATTTTGACACCGTTGAAATTAACAGCACCTTTTATAGAATACCAAAAGAAAAAACCGTTGAAAACTGGAAAAATAGAGTTCCGGAAAATTTTACATTCATTGTAAAAGCAAGCAGGATAATTACACACCTGAAAAGACTCGAAGGAATTGAAGAAACCTTAACAAATTTCCTGAATATATGCAGTGGATTTAAGGAAAAATTGGGACCCGTTCTTTTTCAAACACCACCATCATTAAAGATAAGTAAAGAAAATTTATTGAACTTACTCGATATTATAAAAAACCGCCCGACTTATAATAACCTGAAGATAGTATTTGAGTTCAGAAACAGAACATGGTTCTGTAATGAAATATTTGATATTCTTCAAAAGACAAATTCCTCCCTGTGCTTTTCCGATATGCCGAACTTCGAGATTGATGAACCTGTAACATCAGATTTTGTTTATATTAGAAAACACGGAGCACATAATAAATATTCCTCCTCATATTCAGATGACGAACTGAAAATCGAAGCAGATAAGATTAAAAACTGGAAAAAGAAAGATAAAAATGTCTATATTTTTTTTAACAACGATGCCTATGGATATGCGGTAAAAAATGCACTCAAATTAATTGAGTTTGTCAAATAATTTATATCGAATAAACTGATTGTCCCGACACCTCTGGACAATCTATTCGTTAATATCTCAATCTTATACATTTTACAGCTGATTCGAAAGTGAACCAAAAATCAAAATCACCATTGTCTTATACAAAATGCATAAATTGTGGTGAGGCATACTCAGAAATATCAACTTTTCTTGATGTATGTTTAAAATGTATCAGAACCGATTTTGATAATGTTCTCCCGGTGATAAAATCCCGCCATTCCGAGAGTAGAAAAAGGTTCAATCTGCCTGAAACACCACCAAAAAATTCGGATGGAGTATTATGCAGAATCTGCGGGAATGAATGCAGAATAGGGAAAGGAGAGACCGGCTTCTGTGGATTAAGAAAAAATATAAATGGAAAACTCTCTCATTCAGCAGGAACAAAAAATAAAGGTCTTTTATATTGGTATTATGACAAACTTCCTACAAACTGCTGTGCGGACTGGGTCTGTGCTGGATGCAGTCCTTCAGGATATCCGAAATATTCATACTCAAAAGGCGCAGAATATCATAAGAAAAATCTGGCGGTCTTTTACAAAGCATGCACATTTAACTGTCTTTTCTGCCAAAACTGGGACTTTCGGGAAAAAGATAAAAGACCTGTCTATTTGAAATCGGATGAACTTGCTGAAGCAGTGGACAGCGACACATCCTGCATCTGCTATTTTGGAGGAGACCCGACGTCGCAGTTGCCCCATGCTGTTTCTACATCCAAAACCGTCCTGAAAAAAAACAAAGAAAAAATAGTAAGAATCTGCTGGGAAACAAATGGTAATATGAACATAAATCTATTAAAGGTTATGTCTGACCTTTCACTAAAAAGCGGTGGATGTATAAAAATTGACCTGAAATCGTTTGATGAAAGAATCAATATTGCCCTGTGCGGAGTCAGCAATAAA
>JAUVVT010000018.1 GCA_030604505.1 bacterium
AAAACCTTACAAAATAGATTCTCAAATTTAGAAGGAGTGACCGAAGTAGACTTTATTTCAAAAGAGAAGGCAACAAAAAGATTTCAGGAATCCTTCGGCGAGGATATCAATGAATTATACGGAGATAATCCTCTTCCAATATCATTTTTGGTCAGGATTAAAAAAGATTTTTTGAATAAAGACTCTATGGATAAGATTATATCTGAAATTGAAAACCTGAAAGGGATAACTGAAACAATTTTTAAGAGGGAATTATTTATTATTATTGAACGTTATAGAAATATATTTCTTACAATAAATCTCGTTGGTGGTATATTAATAGGATTTGCTTCAGTATTGATAATATCGAATACAATCAAAATAACCATATATGCAAAATCGAAAACTATACAAATAATGAAACTTATAGGAGCAACTGATAGTTTTACTAAAAGACCATTTTTATTCGAGGGTTTGGCTCAAGGGTTGATAGGCAGTTTATTTAGCTGTATATTTATTTTCTTATTGGTAAAATCTCTGGAGTTTCTTCTTCAGGTACCTATTGGATTTGACACAAGAATATATCTGGGAATAATCTTATCAGGGTCAATATTGGGATATCTTGGTTCTACGAGGTCGGTTAAGAAATTTTTAATTTGACAAATTATACTCAACTATTAATTTAATATTATTCATAAATAAAAAAACTTAGAACTATGGAAGAACTATCAGCGAGAGAAAAATTAGTTTTGCAGTTAATTGTAAGTAACTTTATTAACAACGGCTTACCTGTGGGCTCAAGGTTTTTGTGGAAAAACTACAAACTGAATTTTTCTCCCGCCACGATCAGGAACACAATGTCTGACCTTGAAGAAACAGGTCTCGTTGAACAACCGCATGTTTCTGCTGGCAGAATTCCAACCGACAAAGGTTTTCGAATATATATAAAAGACCTTACTAAATATGAAGAACTGACAGAAAATGAAAAATTAATAATATGTGAAAATATTGAATCTATCAAAGATAATATTGATGACCTTCTTAAAAAGACTTCACTTGTATTAGGAAATCTGTCAAAACAGCTTGGTGTAGTTTTAACTCCCAATTTTTACAGTGGGATATTTGAAAAGGTTGAGCTTATAAATGTTTCGAGTAATAAACTTTTAATAATAATAACTCTTAAGTCGGGTCTTTTTAAAACTATTACAATTGAAGTAGATTCAAATTTGGAAAAATATGAGCTTGAAGATACTGCAAGAATTATAAACGAACGATTACACGGACTAACTATTGGTGAAATAGAAGATACCATCGATAAACGTTTAAGCTATATGCCCGAAGCCAAAGAAGGGATATTGAGATATTTTATTGAATATTCTGATAAGATATTCGAGATTGAATGGGGAGAAAATATTCATCTTGGAAACACAAAAAGAATTGTAGAACGACCCGAATTTACTTCTGCTGAGGACTTGAAAAAAATATTTAACCTAGTTGAAGATAAAAAAACAATTATTAATATCTTTAAGAAACGCAGAGGGGAAGGAAATATAAAAGTTACAATCGGGAAGGAAAATTTAGATTCAAATGTTGAAATTTTCAGTATTATAACTGCTGATTATAATATAGGAAACGATAAAGGAACTTTGGGAATAATTGGACCGAAGAGAATGCGATATTCGAAGATTATTCCTATTGTGAAATATATTGCTGAAACGATAAATAAAACATATATATAAAGAGATTATTCTTGAAGTATATAATTTTTGCGCTGCGTTTACGCGTTAATATTAGATTTGTTTCGAGTTTGCAACTCTTATAAAACGTGCAGAAGTTTTTTTTTATACGTCGTGCCTGAACCCGCGCATATGCCTTTATAGAACACTATAGAAGGTGTCATAGTCCCTTCAGGGCTCACTTTGTAAAACCTTCGCCGGAGATGGTAATCTCATCTTAAAAAATCTCGATATCAATTATGTTTACGCAAACAAATGAAAATTTAATAATGTTTTGAAATATCATTTATTTTTCCTTTTTCTATAATTAATTTTCTGATTTTACTTAATATATGTTCAGTTTCACTAGACAAGAAAAAACTGTTATAATAACTCTAATAGTTACCTTTACTATAGGGACAAGTATTATAACGTTTAGGAAATTATCAAATAAAGATGGGATCAGTAGTTTCAGTTCAAGATACTCAGAGCTAGATAAAAAATTTTCAGAAATTTCGAAGAATGACAGTCTATTAAATAAAAAATTTGAAATAGATATAAATACAGCGGATAAGAGTGAATTAATGAAACTTCCGGGAATTGGGACAGAACTATCCGAAAGAATTATTAATTATAGAAATTCCAGAGGAAGATTCGAAAAATTAGATGAGATTACGAATATAAAGGGGATAGGTAAAAAGAGATTAGAAAAAATTTTACCATTCATTTATATTGAATAATTAAGAATAAAAAATTATTGACTTTAAAAAAAAATATAATTAAGTTTAATTTTAATAAAATTTTTATTCCCGATATAAATGTAAAGGTTTAATAAATACATACAACGAGAGGTAAAATGGCAGCAGGAAAAAGGCAAGGCAGAATTATTTATGAAATTTTGATCATTTTACTTATAGGGGTTCTCCTTATATCGCTATATCTACCCAGGAGTATTTGGAACGAAGAGGCTAAGAATGAAGAAAATTGTCATAAAAGATTGCTTAATATTTGGACATTAGAAACCTATTATAAAAATAAAATTAAAAGTTATACTGCCTCAATAGATACCTTGATTGAAGTAATAAAGAGCGACCCGAGGCTTGTGGCAGATTTGGATACTGCTTATACTCTGAGTTTTTTGGACGAAGGAGAGTCAATTGAAACTCTTTATCATATGCCGATAGATTCTGTTGGCACATGTCCTGAAACTATGTTGGAGTATCAAATTGCTGTTTCTGATTCAACTCCGCTGATTAAGATAAGTTGTCCAAATGAGGAATCTTCGGAGACAATATATTATATATATAAAAAGAAAATAAACAATCATGGTTCAATTAGTGATGGGAAAGTGAGCTGGGAATAAGATGCCAAATTTATCCCAAACAAAAAAACTGGGGTTAAGTCTTGGACCCCAGGAAACATATTTGGCAGAAATCAAACATCTACCAAATCGCTTTGAAGTTGCAAATTTAGTAGATTTAAATTTTAGTATTCCTTTTAACTTTAGTACTATTAATGATAAAGACGCACTTGAAGACATTGGTAATAATTTAAAAAGTGTTTTACTTACTGAAAAAATTGATGCCAAAAATCTTTATATTTCCCTTGATTATAGTATGGCAAACATAAAACGTTTGCCAATTGATAATAATTTAAATGAAAAAGAACTACAAGAACATGTTTTATGGGAATTTAATCAGCATTTAATTTCCCCAATTGATGAATACAATTTCGATTTTCAGAAACTTCCTCGAGTATCCCTTTATAAATATCCATCCATTCTTATCGCTGCAGTAAAAAAAAAGATTATTGATGCAGTGAAATTCGTTGCAGATGTATCCACTTTGGACCTCAAACTGGTTGATATAAATATATTTTCATCGATAAATACGCTGGAAGCAAATTATAGATTGAGACCCGGTAAAAAAACTGCTTCAATTGAGATTGCAAAAGATAAACTGATATTTATCATACTCGAAGGAAGCACACTGCTCGGGTTTCATCCTATTCATCTTGAAGAAGAACTAAATGAAGATTCTTCATTGGAAAATATTTCTGATACAATAATAAAAAATCTGCGGTTTTTGATTTCGGATTATGATACAAGAGAGGATAAAACCGAATTTGATAATGTATTTTTGTTTAAAAAAAACAAAGGATTAAACATTAGTGGGATTCTGGAGTTAGAAGAAGATTCCAAATTTGAGATTTTAAATCCATTAAATAAATTACCTGTATCGTCGGGATTAAAAGATAAATTATCTCCTGATTTAGATTATTCGGAATACACAGAATCAATAGGTTTGATAATTAGAAAGTAAAATTTTTATGTTAAGGATAAATTTACTGGGGAAAGAAGAAAAACCCTCAAAACCCGTAAAACAAAAAAGGGCACCAAAAAAAGGTATATCTATAAAGACAATTATTTATCTGATTATATTATTAATTTCTATTGGTCTTGCGGCATATACTTATTTTCCGCAATTTTTTGGTAAACCCGAGACTGTTGTATATCTTCCCAAGCCCAAACCCAAAATAGCTCCCGTAATAACTGATACAGTTCAAGATACAACTAAGCAGGTAATTGAAAAAAAAGAACCTGAACCAAAGCCAAAAATACAACCTCCACAACCCAGGGTTATAAAAGAAGATTATTTAGTAAATGTATATTTTACAAATCTAATGGAGATTAACGGATATTCTGCTTTAAGGAGTGCAGTTACAGAAGGAACTGAATATACTCTCATTACAGTAGATGAAGAAAATCACTTCCTTGCGGAATTAATTTCGAATTCAAAAGATAATATTGCGCAGTATAATATTAACTTAAAAAGCAGAATTCCAGAAGGCGGGATAAAAATTATTGATGTTGATGAAAAATTTAATAAAAATAAATTAACAAGCTATATATCCGGCTATCTTTATTCTGGCGACCGTTCAAAGAGAGAAACTGAAATCTCTTTCGAAAAATTTTATAATCCGTCAGAAATCAAGTCAAAAATCAACAAGATAGCTCTGGAAAACGGATTTACAATAAAATTATTTAAAACACAAAGAGTATTTGAAAAGGATAATTACAAAAGAACAGTAATATTATTAAAACTTCAAGGTAGAGATAGAAATTCTGTTTATTTTGTGGAAGGCTTAAAAAAGGAAAATTTGAACTTTGCAATTCAGAAGATATCTGGAGTTCCGGAGCCGAATAAGGAAAATGTTTTAATTGCCATAAGTTTAGAAGTTTTTGTTCCATCTATATAGATATAAACATGTAAATGATACTGCCTCAAAAAATAGTTTAAATATGAGAATATCAGGAGGAGATAAGAAAGGAGCAAAACTTAAAAGCCCCAAAACAAGAGATATAAGACCAACAACATCTATTGTTAAAGAGTATATTTTTGGATTTTTGGGTGAATTTATTAGAGGCAAAAGAGTACTTGACCTTTTTTCGGGAACGGGGAATTTAGGTATTGAAGCAATTTCAAGAGGTGCAGCCTCGGTTTCTTTTGTTGACATTTCACAACAGTCAGTAAATCTTTTAAAAGAGAATCTGAAAAAAATCGGCTTTGAAAATAAATCAAAGATTTATAAAACGGATATATTTAATTTTATTTCAAGAGCATATAGGAACAATATAAAATTTGATATTGTTTTTTCAGATCCTCCATTTAAATTCAATAAGCTTTATAAATTATGTAAAAGCGAGAAACTTTACGGTATTATTGAAAACGGAAATTATTTTATAATTCAACATTATCCTGAAATTACTGAAGAACATTATTACAGTGAATTTGCGCTGATAAAATT
This sequence comes from bacterium, assembly GCA_030604505.1. GTDB lineage: Bacteria > SM23-31 > SM23-31 > JAUVVT01 > JAUVVT01 > JAUVVT01. The sequence goes on from JAUVVT010000018.1 coordinate 5,502, forward strand.
CAGGTCATTTGGCGGCAACAAGATATCAATATTTAAGAAGGAAGGAAAAATTGAAGACAGCGGTTTATCCGGGGACATTTGACCCAATAACCAATGGTCATATAGATATAATCAAAAGAGCTCTTACTATTTTTGACAGAATAATTGTGGCAGTATCAATTGATTCATCGAAGAAATCGTTATTTTCTGTCGAAGAAAGAATTAGTATGATTAAGGAGACGATAAAGGATATTGAAAATGTCGAAGTTGATTCATTTCAGGGACTTCTGGTAAATTATGCAATCAAGACCAATGCTACTGTAATAATAAGAGGGCTTCGTGCAGTATCTGATTTTGAATATGAATTTCAACTCGCTCTGATGAACAGGCGATTAAATGAAAATATCGAAACTGTTTTTCTGATGCCAAATGAAAAATTCACATATCTGAATTCATCTATAGTTCGTGAGGTGGCATCACTTAAAGGGAACATAAATGATTTTGTTCCAAAAAACGTTAAGGAAAAATTAATAGAAAAATCCAAACTTTAATTTACTTATATTACTAAATTTACCATCTGTTTAATTGGTAATATAATAATGGAGGATTAAGATGAAAATAGCTAAAAAGATCGTTAATATGAAACCTTCTCCTACAATTGGGATAAGTTCTCTGGCGCAGGAGATGAAGAGAAAAGGAGTCGATGTTATCAGCTTTGCAGCAGGACAACCTGACTTCAATACACCGGAAAATGTTAAGGAAGCAGGAATTCAAGCTATTAGAGATAATCATACAAAATATACACCAGCATCCGGAATACCGGAATTAAAGGAAGCTGTATGCAGGAAATTTAAAAAAGATAATAATCTTGAATACTCACCCGATCAGGTTATTGTTTCGGCAGGAGCAAAACAATCTATCTATCTGGCAACCCAGGTTCTTTTAGAAGAAGGTGATGAGGCTATCATAATTGCTCCTTACTGGGTTTCTTATCCGGATCAGGTAGAACTTACAGGTGCGAAACCTGTTATTATTGATACTACAATCGAGGATGATTTTAAGATTTCTGCTGCGGAAATCGAAAAATATATAACTGACAAAACACAGGTTTTAATATTAAACAGCCCGAGTAATCCTACAGGTTCAATTTTTTCAGAAAGTGAACTGGAGGAAATTACAGAACTATGTGTAAGAAATAATATTTTTGTTATATCAGATGAGATATATGACAGACTTACTTATGATAATGAAAATGCAACCAGTATCGCTTCAATAAATGATCAAATCAAGAATTTAACCCTTACAGTAAACGGTGCATCAAAAACGTTTGCCATGACGGGTTGGCGTGTAGGTTATGCAGCGGGTCCAAAAGAAGTTGTCGGTGGGATGACCAAGCTTCAGAGTCAGCTTGATACACACTGCGTATCAATTTCACAACACGCAACGATTGAAGCTCTCGAACACGGAGAAGAAGCCGCAAAGAAAATGGTTGAAGCATTCGATGAGAGAAGAAAATATGTAGTAAAACGGCTCAACAATATTGAAGGCGTGAAAACAAATATACCGAAAGGTGCGTTTTATATATTTCCACAGGTTTCTACTCACTACGGTAAAAAATTCAACGGAACTATTATAAATGACTCTGTCAGTTTCTGTAAGTTTATGCTCGAAGAGATGAAGATAGCTCTTGTTCCGGGTTCTGCTTTTGGAGACGATAAATGCCTGAGATTGTCATACGCTGCTTCTATGCAAAATATTGAAGAGGGACTCAATAGATTCGAAAATGGATTGAAAAAACTCAAAGACTAACTTACTTCTTTTAGAAAAAGAAGTAAGCAAGAAAACCTGCTAACAAAAAATCCCCTCTTACGAGGGGATTTTTTGTTTAAAAAAAGTAAGTTTGTAATTTTTCTCTGACTTTATCGACAGGCATTTCTTTACCTGTCCATATTTTAAAGGCTTCTGCACCTTGATATATAAGCATATCAAGACCTTCGACTGCAGTTGCCCCTCTATTTTCCGCTTTTTTTAGAAGAGCGGTTTTTACAGGATTATAAACAAGGTCATAGACTATATGATTTTCGTGCAGCTGATTCTCATCTTCAATAATCGATTCCTTAACATCGGGAGTCATACCAACCGGTGAAGCATTAATAATGAGTTTTGCATCTTTTATTTTTTTATCAAGATTACTTATTTTACTTAAAATATCGAATGAAACCTTTATATCTATATCCCAGGAATTTATTATCGAGTTCATCTTTTCAAGTTTATCTTCTGCAACATCAAGAATTAAAATACTTTCCATTTCAAATTTATAGAGAAGTGAATACAGTACAGCTTTTGCAGCACCTCCTGCACCGAACATTATTACGGATTTTCCTTTGATATCGTCTTTGTATTTTTCAAATGTTCTGAAAAATCCCCTATGATCTGTATTATATCCAATGAGTTTGCCGTTATCATTTTTAACGGTATTAACTACTCCCATTTTTTCCACTTCTTCATCAACTTCATCAATGAGCTTTATAATTTCCTCTTTAAACGGCATAGTAACATTAAAGCCCACAACACCGATAGACTTTAATCCAGCTACCGCTTTTTCAAAATATTCCGGTTTTACTTCAAAGGGAAGATAAGCCCAATCTATTGAATGGTAATCAAAAGAAAGATTGTGCATTAAAGGCGAAAGTGTATGTTTAATCGGATAACCAAATAATCCGCAGAACCTTGAAAGATGATAATTTTTCCCTTCCATAATTTTTTCCTTAATTGATATAATAAGGTAGGAATATCATTTATGGTGTTTTCTGAGTGTTTTATGTTTCGCAAATTTACACTTCAGATATAAAAAATTATCTCATCAGTGATTTCTTCAGGAGTTTTGCCGACAGTGTCTATAACAAACCTGGCAGTCAGATATCCGGATTCTCTTGCCTTAAACAGGGATGAGATTTTGTTTATGAACTCTTCCTTACTGTATAAGGTATTATCGTTCCTCAACAAAAGCGGTCTGGCCGTTGTGTTTTTGAGTCTTTCGTAAATTTCTCCAGGAGTGACCTTTAAATATATAAGAGTTCCCTTATCCCGCACCAATTTTTGATTCTCTTCACTCATTAATGCGCCGCCTCCGAGTGAAACTATTGCCTTCTTTAAATCAGAAACAGCATAAAGATTTTCTCTTTCAATTTTTCTGAAATATTTTTCTCCGGACTTGTTGAATATATCAGTAATAGCTCTGTCTTCTCTCTCTTCAATAAGAACATCTATGTCGATGAAATCACAATTTAATTTATTAGCAAGGATTTTACCAACAGTAGTTTTGCCGCTTCCCATAAATCCTGTGAGATATATTAAATTATTTTCCAAGTTTATCCACCCAATTTATGATTTACAAAGTACGATTTGCGAATGGTAATGTAAATCAACTTTTATTTCCAGTTTATTAATTTCTGTTTAATAAATTAAAATATTAAAAATTGAGTAGAAGAATTTTAAATCAGACTTTCTAGAGCGAGTATATAGCTTTTGGGACCAAACCCTGAAATTTGACCTTTGCAAACAAGTGCTATAACAGAGTTTGAGCGGAATTTTTCTCTTGCGTGAATATTTGAAAGGTGAACTTCAATTGCTGGAATTTCAATCCCTGCTATAGCATCACGGATTGCATAGCTGTAGTGTGTAAGTGCACCCGGATTTATTATTATATAATCTGTGTTCCCTTTAACTGAATGAATTTTATCTATTATTGCTCCTTCGTGATTGGATTGAAAAATGTCCACGTCAAAGTTGTTATTATCAGCCCATTCTTTAATTCCATTGTTAATATCATCAAGAGTTGCAGTACCATAAATTTCTTCTTCTCTTTTACCTGTTAGGTTTAAATTTGGACCATGGATTATTAAAACTTTCATAGGTTATTCCTTTAAGTTTGAACTGCGGATTAAAAAGATTAATTTTTATATACAGATTACACGTATTAAAGATAAGTATTATCAGTGTAACTTGTGCAATCAATGGATAATTAATTCTTCAATATATAATTAAAACCTTCTATTATTACATTATTCGGTATATCATTCCGAATAACTGTTTTTCCGATATCTTCTAATAGAACAAGGTTTATTTTTCCGTTTTTTACTTTTTTATCTCTTAATATTGCATTAATGAGGTTCTCTTCATTACTATTTTTCAGGTTACTTTTTATATTGAGTTTTTTTAGTAAATTTTCAAGTCTTGAAAATTTTTCACTCTGTAATATTTTGATTTTTCTTGAAATCTCCCCTGCTGCAATCATTCCGAGCGTAATAGCTTCGCCATGGAGATATAGTTCATAATTAGTAAGGTTTTCAATTGCATGTCCTATAGTATGACCAAAGTTAAGTATCCTTCTCAGACCGGATTCTTTTTCATCAATCTTTACAACCTCTGCTTTTATTTCACAGGAACGGAGAATTGCATGTTCCATTTTTTGCATATTATTCAAACTTCGTATATCTTCGAAATTCTCTTCAATGAATCCAAAAAATGATTCATCTTTTATCAGCCCGTACTTTATCACTTCGCTCATTCCAGCATCAACTTCCCTCGGCGGGAGTGTATTTAAGACCTCGGGATCAATAAAAACAAAAATCGGTTGATAGAATGCACCTATAAGATTTTTTCCAAGTCTGTGATTTACTCCTACTTTCCCACCCACGCTGCTGTCTGCCTGAGCGATCAGTGTTGTGGGAATCTGAGCAAATTTTACTCCTCTCAAGAATGTTGCAGCAACAAAACCAGCAAGGTCTCCTACTACTCCTCCTCCAAGTGAAATTATTACAGAATCTCTTGAAAAATTTTTTTCTATAAGTTTATCGTATATCGACTCAACAACGGATAAGGTTTTGAATTTTTCTCCGGGAGGCATTTCTATTAATTCAACTTCAAAACTCTTATCGCTTAAACTCTTTTCTACAACTGCACTGTAGTAATTTTTAACAATACTGTCAGTTATAACAGCAGCTCTTTTCCCATTATAATTTTTCTCAAGATACTCTCCGATTCTGTTCAAGCTTCCGCTTTCAATATATATCGGATAGCTTCTTTCTTTTAAATCTACATTTAATATTTCCATATTGTCTCCTTACTTCTTTTTTGAAAAAAAGTAAGCTTTTATTTCTTCTATGCTGTCGCCACCGAATTTTTCAAGGAATGCGTTTGCTAAAACCAGAGCAAGTACTGATTCAGCAACGACCGCTGCCGCCGGAAGTGCACAGGTATCAGCTCTTTCTTTGTGTGCTTTTTCTGGTGATTTGTTGAACATATCCACAGAATCCAGCGGAACAGTCAAAGTCGGGATTGGTTTCATTGCAATTCTCACAACAACAGGTTCGCCGTTTGTAATACCACCTTCAATTCCTCCAGCATTGTTCGTTTTTCTATAGAAATCAATTTTCCATTTATTTTCTAAACC
>JAUVVT010000397.1 GCA_030604505.1 bacterium
ATTTTTAGGCGGAATAATTTAGAAATCCCACCGGGAAATTATATGCTCGCAATTGAGATACAGGATGAATCTTCGAAAAATACTGGAATGAGAAGAGAAGCTATTTCTGTGGAATCTTTTGAATATAACAATCTTAAATTGAGTGATATTGTTTTAGGAATTACAATAGATACTATGTTATCAAATTCTGAGTTTACTTCAAGGGGATTTGAGAATATGCCCAATCCCGCATTAAGTTACCTTATGGACCAACCAGTATATTTATATTATGAAATTTATAATCTAAGACTTGGACCTCCTGGTGTTACTAATTATACAGTTGAATATAAAATTGATAGAGAAAAAAAGAAAAGACCAGCAATAGTAAAATTATTTTCCGGACTCGGAAGGTTAATAGGGATAAAAGGAAAGAAAGAAGAGATTTCAACATTGTATGAATACAGCGGGATAGACCCAACAGAGAAGCAGTATCTCACTATTAATATGGAGGGTAACGAACCGGGATTTTATAATATAAGTTTATCAGTAACTGATTTGAATTCAAGTCAAAAGGTTTCAAAACACAGGACTGTGTTTTTTACCGACAAGGTTAGACATTATTTGGTTCCTCCATAAAATGATTATTGACTTATTTTTACCTTTTTAAAACTTTTTTAAGTTGTATGTTTATGTTGTCACCAACACATTTTTCTACTGTTCACAAGGGAAGTAAAATTTATAAGTTTATAATCTTTTTTTCTAAATATATCTATAAATACAAGGAGAACTATTTATATGACTGAAATATTAAAGAAAACGATATTAGTAACAGTTTTCTCAATCATCCTTATCTTAAATATCAGCGGAATGCAGCCGGCCCCTGCAGATAACGAAAATTTAATTCAGGAAAGGGGATTCAAAAACAGTGCCCTGAGAAATTCTGACAACAATAAAAACATAGATTCCGCCAAAGTCGAAGAATATCTTAAACAGGGACTCAAACACAAAAAAGAAGCGGAAAAATATAAAAACCTGGTTGAAGGCAGGGCTCCGACATTTGTCGATGAAAACATCCTTGAGTATATTTCTATTTATTATGGACCCGGAGCTGGATTAAGGTTTGAATATGACAGGGATGAAAGTCTGTTAAGAATAATCGATTTCAGTAAATATGCAAAAGAGGATTATGAAAAAGCCGTTACCGCTTTTTCAAAGGCGCTTGAGCTTGACCCCATCAATAAAGAAGCCCTTCACAACCTTGCAATACTCTCGATGGATGCTAATGAGTATGATAAATTTTTGGATTATCAAAAAAGAATAATCGAAAGTTATCCTGACGATAAAAATGCGCACCTATTTTTGGGATACGGATATCACAAGCAGAATAATAATGAAAAAGCATTTACAGAATATGAAAAAGCAAAATTCTTAATGGATCCTTATGAAAAAGCCATCTTTGAATCAATTGAACACATAGTTCCTGCCGATACAGTCGATGAATATGAGAAAATGCCTCCTCTCGGGAAATCAGAATTTATTGAGTCATTCTGGAAACAAAAAGATCCACTTTTATTGTCTGAGTACAACGAAAGAAAACTTGAGCATTATTCAAGAGTTGCCTATGCAAACTTAAAATTCACCGCTGAAGATATGGAACTATCCGGCTGGCAAACCGACAGGGGAATGATTTACATCAGGTACGGACCCCCAAAAAAGATAATTAGAGTGAGATCGGCTGACTTAAAACATGACGTAACAGAGATATGGTATTATGACGAATTCACTTTTGCTTTCGAAGACCTTTACAGGTCGGGAAAATATACACTGGGTGCAAGAGATCTCTTCGGTGCATTGCTGCATTTCCCGGAAATTGCAAAAAATATTTACAAAAAAACACCCGAAACATACAAACCTCAATCTGAGGGTAAAAAATTCGACTTTGATTACTACACGGCAAGCTTCAGAGGAAATAACGGCAGAACACTGCTTGAATTATATTATGCAATTCCTGTAAATGAACTCGACCCCGGAAAAGATAAAAACCTTATGGGCGCATCTTTAAAAGAAGGGTTGTTCTTTTTTGATGATAAATGGAATGAAGTGGATAGAAAGATATCAAGAGAGAGCATTTTCATAAGCCAGGATATCGATCCATATGAAGAATATTATATCCTTGGAAAAAATCAATTGGAAATCGAGCCCGGAGAATATAATCTTGCAGTAGAATTTCAGGATGACTCTTCAAAAATCTTCGCCTCAAACAGAGATAAAATCCAGATAGATTCATATCCTTTCGGCAAGTTTAATATTAGTGATGTTATACTTTATTCCGATATCAGTGACGCAGGCGAAAATTTAAAGTATATGAAAAACGAATTAAAAATTGTCCCGAATCCGTTACGTCTCTTTCAGAAAGACAAATTTATACAGATATACTTTGAAATCTATAATCTTATGATTAATCCTGAGCAAAAAACGAAGTTTTTAGTTGAATATAAAATAAGCACCGAGTCGGATTATGTATTTCCCGATTTAAAAAGTTTCTTCTCAACGAAAGGAAGGTTTTTAAATGAAAAGAAAGAGGAAGAAGACATAACCGCCTCGTATGAATATGAAGGAACAGTCCCCACGGAGATAATTAATCTCTCGCTCGATATGAATCCGGCTTATTTTGGTCTATATGAACTCAGCATAACGGTAAAAGACCTGAACGCTCAGAAAGAGATAACCAAAACTGCAAAATTCGGCGTCCAGAGAAATGCAATAAATTATATATTCTGACATTTTTACCTATTTTCCATTGAATGATACAGAAATTACATTAAGAAAAATATTCCCCGACTATCATTCCTCCCGAACATTCGGGAGGAATCCACTTTTTGCCGTTTCATCCTGTTTAATTGTGTGACAACTATAAATTTTTAAAAATGGAGGTTTATTAAAATGAAAGAATATATTAGAAGAAAAAGTAAAAACTGTTCAATCTCCACCTGACCCAATCTCAACTGTAGTACCCGCTGCAATCTATAACCTGACCAATCCGTATTCAAGCTTTGTAAAAAAT
>JAUVVT010000056.1 GCA_030604505.1 bacterium
GGTTCACACTGGATGATAGTATATGATGATTATTTAAAAGAAATGGAATACGCAGTAAATAAAATCGGATTGGACTGGGTGAATATTTAAAATAGGTGATAAGGTGAAAACATATTGAAAAATTTTAAGAATATTGTATCTTATTATTATATACTTCTGTATATGTTGGAAAAGATATGAAATATCAATTTTTTATTTTATTTTCTTGCATATAAAAAATAATAGTTTAAATTTTTAACAAAACCTTTGCAAAAATCAAATATATCGCTATGAATTACACGAATAAGAATTGAATTCTTAAATTTAAGGAAATACAAATGAAGAGAGAGTTGCTGAATAAATATATGAGTGTTGCCGGCCGGGCTTTATATAATTACGTAACCCAAAAACCTCTTGTGATTTCATTTGAAGTTACACATTCCTGTACTTGTGATTGTCTGCACTGTGACAGAGGGGGAGAGATAGAAGAAAATAGTATACTAAAACCGGAGGATTATACAGCCTTGGTTTCCTCTATACGTCCCCCTGTGGTTCAGGTATCCGGCGGAGAACCACTCCTTCGAAAAGATATTGTGGATATAGTTAAAGCAATTAAAAAACCTTATAAATATTTTCCTTTTGTGATTTTTGTAACAAACGGTTCGCTTTTAAACAGGGAAAAATATATTGAATTGAAAGAATCCGGTGTTGACAGATTTTCTATATCGCTTGATTTTCCCAATGAAAAACACGATGAGTTTCGCAGATATCCAGGTTTATATTCACATCTGAATCAACTTGTTCCTCAACTTGCAGCTATCGGTAATAATGACGTAGCTTTGAATTCGGCAATAACCAATGATAATTTGCCCTATCTGACTGAATTGAGAGATAAAGCACAAGAGTGGGGTGTGTGTATCTCTTACAGTGCCTATGGAATTTTACGTACCGGAAATAAAGACCACTTTATTGATTCACAAGAAAACCTTGAATTGTTAAATAAAAAAATTCAAGAGCTAATAAAGATTAAAAACGAAAAAGGGGGAATACTTAATTCTACATATAATTTGAATAAGACTTATGAATTTTTCAGAGATGGTTATATCCCTGATTGCAAGTCGGGTAAAAATTTTTTTTGTGTAAGACCAAATGGCAATTTGGTTCCCTGTTCAATGAAACCGCACAGTAAAGAGTTTTCAACTCAAGAAGAAATAGTGACAGAATTCACAAATCATAATAAGTGCGAGAAATGCTACGTATCCATCAGAGCATACAGCAGTAAACCGTTATATATATTGATAAAAGATTCTCTGTCATATGTAGTAAATTTTATATAGTTAATCCTATTATATTATTACAGTGAGTCACGAAACTTTCGCAAAGTTACTTTATAGTAACTTGGTGAGATTGTAATCCCTTATTCACGTATTGTTCAATATTTGTGCCTTTACCAGCAGTGTTAAAAAGTTCATAAAAATTTCATAGAAAACTTTACAAATCAATACTTGTAGTCGGTATTGTCACCAATGCGAAGCACTCGTGCATAGTGGGGCACTGAAAGGAAATGTTTGCTTAGCGTTGGAAACAAGCCGCATACACAAAAAATATAAATCGAGGAGGTAGCCATGAATGAGCAATTAATTGGAGTTATAAGTCACTACTGGAATAAAATTGAGGTTGCCGGAATAGATATAACCGACGGTGAACTTTGTGTGGGAGATGAAATCCACATCAAAGGAGCACACGATGATTTCACGCAGAAGGTGGAATCAATGCAAGTTGAGAAACAAAGTGTTGAAAAAGCAAAAAAAGGCGATTCAATCGGATTGAAGATTGTTCAGAGAGTACATGTAAATGATAAGGTTTACAAAGTTGTGCCATAATTAATTGTCCGAAAACGTGCAATTATAGATCTGTCTGGCTCGGAAGCGAGCCGGACTAATTATATAATGGATTCCCACTTGTGCGAAAACGACATACGTTGAAAGGTTCTGAATTCACTGAAATAGTAAGAAAATCAGCACAACAATTCCGCAAAGAACTTATAATGAAATACAAACATTACCCAAAAGATAAAGCAAAAGCAGAGTTTCAGAAAGGACAAAGGCAGAAATATAAGGTTACTACAATAAACTGGACTTATGTGGGACAGGATAAGGGAAAGATTGATTATTCCAGAGTTCACAAAAACGAGTATATTTGGACACTCAGATATTTAAAAAAGTGGATTTATGAATGCTATTGCGATATATCCGAAGATATTATATCGATAGAACCGATAAGAAATGAAAAAAGTAATGATAAAAAAGATATTCATATAATACTCGAACTTCCGGAAGATTAAAAGAAGATAATTTATAAATAGCAGCGGAGGATTATATTTTTGGTTTTTACTTTGGAGAAATAATGAGGAGTAATTTCTGTATTGTATGTTTTGTTGCGATTATTTTGCTATTGTCAAACGATCAGATGTTATGCCAGGGTATGAAAGGTAAGTTTTGCATAAGCTTAAGCCGTGGATTATCATCACCTATAGGAGATTTTGCTGCTGACGCCGAAGAGGGGGGAAGTTTTATCGAAAGCGGAGGAGGTGCAAAATCAGGTAATGCGTTTGCAGGAAGTTTGGAATATTTTTTAACAAATAATCTGATTATAGGGGGAAAAGTTGCATACCATCCATTCGATATGAAAACTGAAAATTTAGGAAAAGAATTTGAAGATGCATTTAAAACGGCATTGGAAGTAGGGGGAATTTATATTTATAATATTAATATTAATAGTGATGGTTCAAATAAGATACCCTCTTATGGTCTATACCTTAAATATTTATTCTTCACAAATGCTAATGCCCGCCCATATTTGAAGTTTGGCAGTGGAGGTGGAAATTATAAATCATCTGTTGATGTTGTCGGTTTAATTAAAATGCTTGAAAGTGAAACTGAGTATTTTGATGGGGCTGCAAGAGTGAATGTAAAAGGAAAGTTCTATTTGGAAGGCGGCGGTGGGTGTTTATTCAAACTTACTGATACAATTGGAATAGGGAGTGAAATTCTTTACTCAAGATTAATGACAAAAGACAGCAAGGCAGATATAGAGACCACTATGGAGATGTTTGCATCAACACAAGAAATAAGAGAAGAAATAGTAAAGTTTAACTGCGACTATATTAGCGTATTTATAAGTCTTAATATTTTTTTTGGTGGTTCAAAATCTAAATAATGAGGATATTTAACACCGACAGTCAGAGAGATACATTTCATTTATCTATACACTCCTGAACAGATAGAATGGTAAAGTTAAAATAAGTCTTTATTTAATAAAAATGAAAATATGTATAGAAGAATTATAACAATTCTTTTTTTATTTGGAAGTTTATCACTGCATTCAACATCTGCAGGATTTAAATGGCAGAAAGCACTGCCTGAAAGTCAAGGGATGTCATCTGCAAAGCTTGATGCAATGAAGGATATTCTCGCAAAAAAAGGGACAAAATCATTTCTTGTCATCAGGCATGATAAGATTGTCTATGAATGGTATGCATCCGGTCACGGTCCGAAAAAGCGTCATTACACAGCTTCACTTGCAAAGGCGCTTGTGGGTGGAACGTCTATTATGCTTGCACTGAATGACGGTCTTATCTCCACGGATGACCTTGTTTGTAAATATATTCCTCAGTGGAAAGACCATCCGCAAAAATCAAAGATTACCATCAGACATCTTGCAACCCATTCATCCGGAATTGAAAATGCTGAGCAGGATGGAATGCCGCATATGAAAATCCCCGGATGGAAAGGGGATTTTTGGCGGAAAAAACCCGATCCTTTTACAGTTGCAAGAGACAAAGCTCCTGTGATCTTTACACCGGGCGCTAAATATGATTATAGTAATCCGGGAATGGGAATGCTCGCCTATGCGGTTACTGCGAGTCTGAAAAGTACTCCACAGTCGGATATATTGACTCTGCTGAAGGAGCGAATTATGAAACACATCGGAGTTGATGATAAAGAATGGTCTATCGGATACGGCAGAGGATACAAGGTTGACGATATGGTGCTTTATGCGAACTGGGGTGGTGGTAACTTCACAGCCCGGGCAGTTGCAAGCATTGGACGGCTTATGCTTCATAAAGGCAGTTGGGATGGGAAACAGCTTGTCAAACCTGAATGGATCAATGAGTGTGTTAAATATGCAGGAACACCAACACCGGATAGGAGCGAGGATACTCACTCACCGGGTTCGGGTTTGTGTTGGTGGACAAACTTTGATGGAGTCTGGGAAAATGTTCCACGGGATGCCTTTGCGGGAGCCGGTGCGGGACATCAGATTCTTTTAATAGTCCCCAGTCTCGATTTGATTATGGTTCGAAATGGTGCACAGATGGGAGATACAAAATGGGGTAATACTTTTTGGGAGTATGTTGAAGAATATCTTTTCGATAAATTAATGGATGCAGTTACTGATAGTGAACCGGTATATTATGATGGTGCGTTAATAAAGGGCGCGATACTTGCTCCCCAATCAAGTATAATAGTCAAAGCTGAGGGAAGTGATAACTGGCCTCTCACCTGGGCTGATGATGATAATATTTATACAACGTATGGCGATGGCTGGGGATTTGAACCTAAAGTAGAAAAAAAGCTGAGTCTTGGATTTGCAAAAGTTATTGGAAATCCTTCTAATTTTTCAGGTGTCAATATTCGTTCATCCACCGGTGAACATATAGGTGACGGGAAATCGGGTAAGAAGGCAAGCGGCATACTCATGGTGGATAATGTTCTTTATATGTGGGTGAGAAACGCAAATAATAACGGAGAACATTCTCAGCTTGCATGGTCTGAGGACCATTCATGCACATGGCAGTGGGCAGAATGGAAATTCGAGGAACTCGGATATTGCTGTTTTTTAAATTTCGGAAAAAATTATTCTGATGCACGTGATAATTATGTTTATACATATTCTCCGAATACATCGCATGCTTACAACGAGACTGATGAGGTGGTTCTTGCGAGAGTTCCGGAGAGACAAATAAAAAATAAAAATGCCTATGAATTTTTCAAAGGTATTTCTGAAAACGGCAACCCTAACTGGACTGCCGATATTTCTCAAAGGAAAGCTGTTTTTGCTTTAAAGGGAGGATGTAATCGGCTGGATGTTGTTTACAATTCTCCATTGAAACGCTATCTTATGACAATGAGAAGCAGAGCTGTGGTAGGTGGACTAAACCAGTTCAGCATTTATGAGGCGCCCGAGCCGTGGGGACCGTGGTCGCAGGTTTACTACACCGATCCAATTTCGAAAACAAACGGCTGGCCCGGAGAAGTTCAACATTTTCCAAGTAAATGGATAAGTACAGATGGAAAAACTCTCTATATGGTATCAGCTGCATTTGATGCCTTCTCAGTTCAAAAAGTAATCCTTATTATTAACAGCAAGATAACAAAATGACAAATTGCAAATTGCGGAAATATCTTACGACGGCTTATAAATAAACATTTTAATATAAAGGCGAACTCAAGTGTTTGCCTTTTATATTATATAATATGAAAGAAAGTAGTCTATACATCTAATACACGTCCTGACCTGTCGGTTGCACGTAAATACTTAAAATAATCATCGGATGCTTTCATCCATTCCTGCAGTTTTTTATGCAATTCATTCTTCTTTTCTTTGTATGCTTCATTGTCTGCGAGGTTATGTATTTCAGCCGGGTCACTTTTTAAGTTATACAACTCTTCGCCCCATTTATTGTAAAGATTGTATTTCCAATTTCTCGTGCGGATACTTCTGATTGGAGTTACCCATTCTTGTTTGGCATAGTATTCAGTGATAATAAATTCCCTGCTGGGAGTGTTTTTTTTCTGTAATATTGGTACAAGACTGGTTCCGTCGGTACTGTGCGGTAGAGTAATTCCGGCGATTTCGGCTAATGTGGAAAGTAAATCGATATTCTGTACCATTTGACCGCGTGTTTCTCCTTCGGCAAAATAACCCGAATGTTTGATTATCAGAGGAACCCTTATCATTTCTTCATACATAAACGGACCCTTGAATACAAGGCTGTGCGCTGCATCCATATCGCCGTGGTCGGAAGTAAAGACAACCAAAGTATTTTCTGACAGACCCGATTTTTTCAGAGCATCCAATACAATTCCGATGTCCTTATCCACCAGTTTGACTTTTTCACGATAGAATTGTTTGTATGCTTTCCATTTGGAGATGTCTGCATTTTTCATAAATTTGCCTTGGTCTTCCTGCATAAATAAGCGCTGTGGAAAGGGCTTTTTTGTCAGGTCATCCTCAAACGATTTTTGTAGAGGGATATGTGAAACATTACTTGATATTTCCTTTTGGCGGGCAAATTGATAAATATCATGCGGATTCAGATACGACAAAAAGAGAAAAAAGGGCTGCTGAGGTTTTGATGATAAAAATAAAGCTCCCAAACTGGACAATTTATCTCCCTTGGCACCCTGGTATTCTTCCCATCCGCAGTTCCTCGGGTCGCCGCCTAAATGCCATTTTCCATAATAGACAGTTCTATAACCGTTATTTTTAAATATATTACCAATCGACGGAGTAGCAGGATTCAGAGGGATACCCCTGCCGGCGCCCATAGTCTCGTTTGTAATTACACCGGTGCGGTGGGTGTACTGCCCCGTCATAAGGGCAGCACGGGACGGCGAACACTGGGGTGTACTGCAAAAAGAGTTAGTGAAGGTTATACCATTTTCAGCAATCGAATCTATGTGCGGTGTTTCAAACTGATAATCTTTGTTTTCACTGATTGTAAAACCATGCTGCTGGTCTGTGTACAGAAAGAGTATATTGGGCGGCTCTTTTTTTATCCTAGAACAGCTTATGAATGGAGCCATGCCGGCTGCCAGACCGACAGCAGAACTAATTTTTAGAAAGTTTCGGCGGGTTAATTTATATGACATAAGAAAAACCTCCGTTTCCATTTTTTACGAAATCACATACAATTTTAAAAAGCTGTTTTTTGTTTAACTGTGGTTTCCTTAATAGTTTCTAAAGGGTCCGCGGGGCTCGGCTTCATCCATTTCCCTCCTCCATGCAGCCCACCGATCTTTCATCTCTTTGAATTTTTCGGATCTTTCATCTTTTAGGTTATTTTGTTCGCCAATATCTGCCGAAAGGTCAAATAAAAATTCTTCACCTTTTTCCTCAACATATTTCCAATTATCTACACGGCCTGCTTCACTGTAACGCCGTTTTGCTTCCCAGAACATATCTTTTCTTTTGGATTTTTCCTGTCCTTTTAATATAGGCATCATATCGAATCCATCGAGTATTACGCCTTTTGTAAGCTTGCCGCCGGCTAAAGAAACAAAAGTAGGGAACAGTTCCATTGTACAGCAAAACTCACTGCTCACTGTTCCTGCCGGAATATGACCCGGAAACTTTGCTATGAAAGGTACCCGGATACCACCTTCAAACATATTTCCTTTTCTGCCTCGTAGCGGTGTGTTGTTGGCAATACCGGAACCACCATTATCACTAATAAAAAGCACAAGTGTATTATCCTCAAGTCCCAGTTCCTTTAATGTGGATAATATCTCGCCAACCGCTGCGTCAAGACAGGTAATATTAGCCCTGTACCTCATTCTGTTGTCTCCCGGTGGTTCTTCATACATCCTGATATACTCATCGGGTGCCTGCGGACCGGTACGCTGAAGATTGGAGGGACCATGCGGTGCATTAAACGGAACATAAAGGAAAAACGGGCGGTCTTTGTTTTCTCTGATAAAACGAACAGCCTCACGCCTGAATAGGTTTGTTGCATATCCTTTTTCCTTTATCCGTTCATTTCCTCTGAACATCGAAGGAATTCCATATCTTTCATGTGTCCAGTAGTCGATGCCCGTATTGGCAAATCCGTAGAAGAAATCGAAACCGCGCTGCAGCGGTAAAAACCGCTTTGCTCTGCCGCTGTCCCATTTCCCCACAATTCCGGTAGCATAGCCCTCTTCCTTGAGTTCCTGTGCAATGGTGATCTCACGCAGGTCAAGGCCAATTGTCATTTCCGGTGATGTTGCATAACTTGGTTCATCAAACTGGTGCCCGTAATTTACCATATCATTTCGAATCATGTCATACAAACCGTTTCGCTGTGGATACCTGCCTGTCA
>JAUVVT010000394.1 GCA_030604505.1 bacterium
GTCGAATACTTATTATCAAAAATTGCCGCAGCTCTTCCAATTATCATACCCGATAATATTACTCCCTGCCCGCCGAATCCGCCAATCCTAATTTCAGTCTTTCCCATTATTCCTCTGTGATTTTTACATACTTTGAACCAAGAATTTTACTTAAACTTTCATTCATTCTTTCAATATAGGTAGGAGCTCTTTTATCAACAAATTTTCCTACAATTATCTTCCCCTCAAATTCCAAATCAAGCTCTTTTGTGTCTGCGCTGTGCTTAACTATACTATTTTCCCTATAATATTTCATCGTATCAAGTCCGCTGCCGAGTCTGTTTCTCCTTCCATATAAAGTCGGACACGGAGAAAGTATTTCAATAAAACAAAATCCTTTCTTCTTTAATACCTCCGTCATTGATTTTTCTATCTGCCTTACATGATACGACGTCCATCTTGCAACATAGACAGCACCGCTCGATTCTGCAAGATACGGAAGATTAAAAGATTTTTCAAAGCAGCCGTACGGAGAAGTAGTTGCAATTGCAGACAAAGGCGTCGTAGGACCGACTTGCCCGCCGGTCATCGCATAAATAAAATTGTTTACACATATAACCTTTATATCTATGTTTCTTCTTGCAGCATGAATAAAATGATTGCCTCCGATTGCAAAAAGGTCACCATCACCGCTGTAAACTACAACAGTGAGTTTCGGATTAGCAAGCTTCAAACCTGTTGCAAAAGGTATTGCTCTGCCGTGAGTGGTATGAAACGAATCCAGATCAATATAGCCTGCCACCCTTCCGGTACATCCAATTCCTGAAACAACACTAACCTGCTCCAGCGGAATGGATGATTTAACAAGTGCTCTGGTAAAACAATTAACAGTAGTTCCAATCCCACATCCCGCACACCAGATATGGGGCATTCTATTCATCCTTAAAAATGGTTCTACAGGATTTATTTCTGTTTGATTCTCATTACTCATCGTATAGACTCCAAAATAGTTTTATAAATTACTTCCGGGTCGTGGACAGAACCACCCCCGTGAGGTACTAAAACTGTTTTTGCTTCTCCACACGCACATCTCTCAACTTCATAATAAATCTGACCATAGTTCAGCTCAGGAACAACGAGTGATTTAACATTACCTTTGGCAATCTCTTTTATTCTTTTTTCAGGAAAGGGCCACACAACCACCAGTCTGAAATACCCTACCTTCAATCCATCATTTTTTGCCATCTCAATAACTTTTAAGACAATCCTTGATGTAATTCCATAAGAAACCACTACAACATCAGCATCCTCTATATCTTCCTCATAATACCTTACAATTTTATCTGCATTCAGCCTTATCTTATCTACCAGGCGGTGAACAAGCTTTTCCTGTCTTTCGGCACTCATCTCCGGATAACCCCTCTCATCATGGGTTAATCCGGTTATATGAAATTTATATCCATCACCCGCTTTAACCATTTCAGGAACCAAATCTTCATTTACTTCATAAGGCAGATATTCCTCAGGAGGCGAACTTGTATATTTTCTTGGAATGATTTCAATTTCATCTGCTTCAGGAATAACAACTTTTTCCGTCATGTGCCCGACAATTTCATCCATAAGAAATATCACCGGAACCCTGTATAGTTCAGAGTAATTAAAAGCATCTATCATCAAATCAAAACATTCCTGCGGAGAACTTGGAGAAAGAGCGATTATTTCATAATCACCATGTGAACCCCATCTTGTCTGCATAACATCTGCCTGCCCGGGTAGTGTAGGAAGCCCCGTTGAGGGACCCCCTCTTTGAACATTTACAAAAACACAGGGAGATTCAATCATCGCAGCAAGCCCTATATGTTCCATCATCAGTGAAAAACCGGGTCCCGAAGTAACTTTCATCGATTTCTTGCCTGCCCAAACAGCACCCTGAATACAAATTGATGAAGCAATTTCATCCTCCATCTGAATAAAAACTCCGCCGATAGTAGGCATTCTTAAAGCAATCCTTTCCACTACCTCTGTAGATGGTGTTATAGGATATCCTGCAACGAAGCGGCATCCTGCCGCAAGAGCACCCTCGCAGCAGGCATGGTCACCATCTATAAAGTGAACTCCGGTTAAAACCCCTTCTGGTTCTGCCTTCATTTTAAATCCCCTTAATTCCTTTTGTAAACTCAAAAAAATTTACGACTTTATTGTGATTTAATAAATTTACCAACAACATTCCCTATTAGCTTATCTCTCTGCCCCTTTGCGCCTCTGTGCCTTTGTCCCTATTTTAACTTCTTTCCAAAAATTGCGAAGTCAGGACAATACATCCCGCATAAGTCGCATCCTGTGCAAGCTTCAGGTTTTACTACTTTCGGAGGATGGTAACCTTTCTCATTAAACTCGTCAGATATCTCAAGAACCCCAAAAGGACAAAACTCAACACAAAATCCACAGCCCTTGCATAATTCATTCTTTATATATACTACTCCGCGCTGACGTTTCGTCTTTGATACTGCAACACTCTCTTTATCTTTTTTCATAAGCAGACACTATATCCTTATTTGAAGTGTAATTTTTATACTCCTTTCATAAAATTATATCAACAGCATTCCACTCAAAATTTAAAAATACGTTATGCAAATTATTTTTTCCATTTTTGAATAAAGAGTATTTACGTTTTTCACTTCGATTTGAACCTTGAGTATTAATATCCAAATATTAGTGGTTTATTCAATGAAGACTCCACGTAGGTAAAAATTTATGTATTAATATAAGTTTTTTAATTTAAAAATTCAATAAAATAATTGTATATTAATTTAAATTTTATTGTCTCTTTCTCAATTTTTGTTTATTAACTTATACCATGTACATCAGTATAAAAAAGAACAACTATTAATCCCCCTTTATCAAAGAGAAACCAAGTGATATTTCCCACTTGACTAAAAGTTGATCAAAGGATATTTCCCCCTTTACCAGAGGAATCAAGAACGCTCAAAAAATACAATAATTTCTTTGGCATTCGAATTTTGGACTTTATTTGATACGTGACATTTAGATTTTGACATTAAAAAATCCCCCTTTGATAAAGAGGGAATAAGAGGGATTTCCCCAAACAAAAAAAACAAATATACCAAA
>JAUVVT010000146.1 GCA_030604505.1 bacterium
CATCCGGGTCAGGTATAGGGATTGGTGAGGATTCACGCAAATAATCAGCTTCAACAACGATTCGTACAGATATTCGGCGTTTTGGTTTGCTTGTTTTATATCTTCGTGATGCGCGATCAATTGCAGCAGCTATGTTTGGATTCTCTAATTCCTGGACAGCAATATTTAGACTCTCTTCTGCACTGTCAATGAAGTCGACAATTACCTGCTCGAGATCGTCGGGAGCATTATGTCCTGTGGGACCAAAGAAAACTTCTATTTTGCCGTTTTCGTAGTCCATTATTTTACGCTCCTTTCTAACTGATTTAATCGTCTAATTTACAATTAATTTTCTATGAGAAAATATATGAATTACAAAATATATCAGGTCATTTTTCAAAGCGTTTTATTGTTTAATATGGGGAATGGGAGATTACATCCACATTTGTCTGTCGAGGCTTCTGTATTGTATTGCTTCGCTGATGTATTCGGGTTTTATTTCTTCTGTGGTTTCTAAATCGGCTATTGTTCTTGCGACTTTTAAGATTCTGTCGTAAGCCCTGGCAGATAAGCCGAGCTTTGTAATTGCCATTTTGAGGAGTTCATTTCCCCTGTCATCAATTTTGCAGTATTTTTTTATTTCCTTCGACTGCATATCAGCATTTGAATATATTTTTTCACTCTTGAATCTTTTCAGCTGGAATTCACGTGCTTTTTTTACTCTTTCTTTGACTGATTCGGATGATTCTCCAGTGGTTTCTCCGGAGAGTTCTTTGTATTTAACAGCAGGGACTTCTATATGTATATCAATTCTGTCAAGGAGAGGTCCTGAGATTCTGGACATATATTTTTGAATTTGGGACGGTGTGCATACACAATCTTTTTTTGGGTCGGTTGCATATCCGCAGGGACAGGGATTCATAGCCGCTGCGAGCATAAAATTTGCAGGATATGTTAATGAAAGTGTTGCTCTCGATATTGTAACCCTGTCATCTTCAAGTGGCTGGCGGAGAACTTCGAGGACATTTTTTTTGAATTCTGTTAATTCATCAAGGAAGAGCACACCATAATGAGCAACGCTGACTTCGCCTGGTCTGGGGTACTGTCCGCCGCCTATCAGTCCTGCATCAGAAATCGTATGATGAGGGGAACGGAACGGACGTGTTGTTATTAGAGCGGTATCGGGGGGCAGCAGCCCGGCGACGGAATGGATTTTTGTAGTTTCAATAGCTTCATTAAGGGTCAAATCGGGCAGTATTGTGGGGAGTCTTTTTGCGAGCATTGTTTTACCTGAACCGGGAGGACCAATCATAATTATATTGTGCCTACCTGCGGCTGCTACCTCAAGAGCCCTTTTTGCGTGCTCCTGACCTTTCACATCGGAGAAATCAACACTGTATCTGCTGCTCTTGGAAAAAATCTCTTCAACATTAACTCTGAAAGGACTGTAAAAATCTTCTTCATTGAGAATCGAGATTGTTTCCCTTAGATTTTTAGCCGGATAGACATCTAAACCTTCAACAATGGCAGCTTCTTTTGCGTTTTCTTTCGGGACAATTATACCTTTTATATCTTCCTGCCTGAGTTTTACAGAAATCGGCAGAACTCCTTTTACACTCCGGAGTGAACCATCAAGCGAAAGCTCGCCCAGAATTACAAACTTGTCCAGATTAGCAGCGTCCACTTCACCAATAGCAGCCAGGAGACCAACTGCAATCGGGAGGTCAAAAGCGGAGCCCTCTTTTCTTATATCAGCAGGTGCGAGATTTATCGTTATTCTTCTATTAGGGAAATTGTAGCCGGAATTTTTAATAGCAGCCCCCACCCTCTCCTTGCTTTCTTTAACAGCACCCTCAGGCAGACCCACTGTAAAAAAAGCAGGAAGCCCCCTTTCCAGATGTGCTTCTACCTTTACGATATAAGCATCAATTCCTAAAACAGCCGACGATAAAACTCTTGCAATCATAAATTTGTTTTGTTTTTCTTGTTTTTTATTTTTATCTTTTTTTGTAAATTAAAAAAAATAAATGTAATATCAAAGAAAATTTCTTACTTTCTTTTGAAAAGAAAGTAAGCAGACACCTTTTTTAAAAAAAAAGTGTCCCAAAAAATTTTATACTAAAAGGGAAAAAATTATGAAAACTCATTTAACAGTAATCGGTACGATAAACATTTCTTTCGGGATTATCGGTTTATTTCTTGCGACAGTGATATTTTTGCTTATAAGCGGGATATTTCCGATTTATTTCGGTGATTTCCCTGCAGAGACTGTCGGGAGTATAGTCGGACGTGTACTTACAGTTTTTTCTATTATTTTTATCATAACCGGAATTGGAATATTAAAAGAGGCGTCCTGGGCACGGATTTTGGCGCTTATAATTGCCGGTATGAGCATATTTTGTCCTCCGTGGGGTACAGCCTGGGGGATTTATTCAATCATTATACTCGTAAAACAGGAAACGGTTGAAATTTTTTGTAAACAAGAATCCGCTAAAAAGGAACCTGAAAAAGAAGAACCACCCGCCTCCACACCTGCGAATCAGTCTAAATGAATTGAAGATAAAATATGTCTAAAATCTATACAGGTTTAATATTAAAATTCAGCAGTAAAAAAACTTCCAAACTTTACAGACTGTGGTTTCTTTTTATCAGCTCTATCTTGTTCTCAATATTGTTACCTGCACATTTTGTTTATATCGGGAGGAAAATTGACAGACACCTTTTTTGAAAAAAAGGTGTCCCAAAAAACTTGCTGATAAATTTTCCCTCTTGCGAGGGAAAATTTTGCGTTTTTTTGTGGATTTCAAAGATTATAAAAGATTAGCTGCGGGGCAGGGATTCGAACCCCGGTGATGAGATTCAGAGTCTCACATCCTGCCGCTAGATGACCCCGCAATGGTTATTATAATATAGAAATTCTTTTAACTTTTTTAAAAATACTGTTTATATACAAGTTCAATTTTTTTGCTGCCGGTCTTCACTGCTATTTCATTATAGTCTTTAGAATATTGATAAAGATATATACCTACTCCTTCTGAAACAATAACAGTAGACAATATAATCCATGATACTGTTTTATGTTCGGATGAAAAAAATATAGAGCGGTCATCTGAATCTCTTAAAAAGGCATAAGATAAGGCAAATGTTGCTCCTCCGAGCGCCATTAATTCTATACCGGACTTTCTGTATGGATATTTTTTTCGTTTCGAGAGTTCTTTCTGGAATTTCAGATTTATTTGCTCATCATAGTGTTTATATGAAGTAATCACTCCTTTTTCAAAGTTTAAGACGAAATTGTTTTCAGGCGGCTTATTATATGACCACTGTTCGATTAGTGCACTTGAAGTGAAATATTGGTTTGTTGAAGTAGGTTCTCCGATACTTGCCAAGACCATTTCAGAGTTCATTCCGTTTAGAATTTCACTATTATAGACAGCGGTTTTTTCTATTGCTCCCCATTCGGGATGAGATTTTATGTCATTTATTCTTTGAAATATGTTTCTTTCATTGATGTCAATATTATACTTTATAATGGATTCGATTGTAATTTTTTCATTAACGGAAGTCTCGAGAATCCAACCTGTTTTATATTGATATTCATTTAAAAAAAATTTAATCTGATAAAATTCACCTGATTTTTCGGTAATTTCAACCGTATCCCTCACTGCATCCGCAGTTTTGCTGTATTTTATTACAGGAGAGAATAAATCGGGTTTTTCGTAAATTATTATATTTTTGTTATCTATTACGGCATATTCTTTGTTTATCAACTCTTCACAAAAAGCGTTTAAAGGAGTGTTGAATAAAAATGCTGTTAGAACAAATGCTGCAATTCTTGATTTCATTTTTTTACATTTTCTCTGTAAATAATATTACCTTGTTTTTTGATTCTTCTTTAATAAAATATGAAAGACATCGCAATTTTTCATTCTCGTTTCCTCTCCCGATAGAGTCTTGATTTCTATAAGAGTATCTCATACATTCCGTTTCCCATTGATGGGGTTTTTCATTAACAGGCTGCCCATAAGAATTTTCTCTTAGAACAAGCTCATAATTATGCCAGATAGTTATAGTATTTTTCTTCATGAGGTGGAGTCTTTTTGCTATAGTCTCATATGTGCAGTATGGAAATATATTTTTTAATTTAAAGAGCGTTTCATTAATATGGTTTTTTATTTCCGCTTCAGGTATCAAGAGCTCATAATTTAATATTTCAGCAGCCTTTTCTTCGGATGAGTTGGACTTACTGCAGATTGTTCCAAGCCGGGAATGAGCCAGTGTATGGAATATTGAATATACCTGAGACTCAAGCGAAAACTTTTTATTTATATAGAATACTTTTTTGTTTTTTGATAAAACAGAAGGAATATTTTTCTTAAGGTCTGCAGATTTAATTTTTACGTCGTACTGCGCTGATATTTTATCAAAAATATTGTATCCCATTTATCTGAAAATTTATATTTACTAAATTTGATTATTATAAGATAATTATATTTTGTTCTAAAAGCAAAGATAAATTTGTACGGGAGTGGCTCTACTTTTTTTTACAACTCCCTATGTTTCCCTTTTTTAAGGGGGAATATGGGGGCGAAGGTGAAGAACACCTTTGCCAGAGGGAATATCATATTAGATGAATTTACATAATATTTAAATATTGGATAAAATAAACAATTTTATATATATGAGACGCACTGCCGTGCGTCTCTACAATATTATCAATATTCTTTATCTATTTTGCAGAACTCTAAAGAGGGATTTTAGAAGAAGAATACCGAGTAGTTTGTCATATCGTTCCGTGATGAGGGCAAAGGCGAAGAACACCTTTGCCAGCGGAAAAAAGATAGTATATACTATTTTTCTTTTTCAAAAATAATCGTTCCGTATGAGAGTGGGTTATGAAAGGCAGGCGGAGACCAGGAGGTAGCTATGAAACTGCCGTTTCTTCTTTCACCTCTGCAGAAATCTATTTTCCAGCTGTCTCCCGGAACGGGAGGAACATTCGGAGAGGTATAAATCTGGTCGAATGGGATTGCAACTTCAAAATCCCAGTATTTGTCAACATCTTCTCTATTATCGACAGTTCCGACCACTTTAACGGCACTTTTCAAGCCCACGCAGTCCCATTTCCAAAGCTGATAAATGTCTTTTCTGTCATTATATTTATTAAGCAAATAAAGGTCTAAAATTGCATTCAGGGGATTGATTTCGAATTCATAGTATGTTTTCGATGCACCGTCGGCATCGATAAAAAACTCGACAACCTCTTCCTCCCACAGATGGCCGTCATATTCAGTCATAGTTGCCCATATATCATCATCCTCAACGTGAAATGCTCCATAAAGATATTTATCATCCCAGAGCCACTTAAAGGTTGTCTTCAATTCGGGAACCGAGCCGTCCGTGTTATTCACAAACTCCGCCTCTTCTGCTTTTTCCCATACTCCCTCATCTATACTGCCGTCAATTACAATATTTTCAGCTGTTTTATAACAGTGATATACAGGCAGATTGTCGGCAGTATCTTTTTTTGAGCAAAAAAATATTGAAGCGGTAAAAACCATAAGAATAAATATTTTTTTGATAAGCATAGTTTTCTCCTGGATTTTTTATTTGTATTATTTATAAACGCAGAAACATAGAATTTACGATTTGATAAATCATCCATTTGTCGAAAGCCACAAGTCATTCGACTTATCTATTCCCTATTGGCTATCAAAACTTGTAAATCAGAATTTATGAATATTGCAGTTGGACTTCCTTTCATTTCACATTAATTATTCTTTAGCGGGTCTGTAGATGAATGCAGATACTATTCCACTTATCACAGTGGCAATTATTCCGAACATAAACCAGATAAGGGGCCAGCTCCCCGGAAAATTGAAGTTTGC
>JAUVVT010000351.1 GCA_030604505.1 bacterium
AGATAGTCAAGACTATCTAAGAATTCATCAATATCCTCGCTTCCGTATCAATTGATCCATTTATTAACATTATATTCTCCTGCATTATATGATGCAAATGCAATCGGGAAATTATTTTTATACTTTTTTAGCAGCGATTTGAAATGCTCATATCCGAGTAATATATTTATTTCCGGGTCAATTAAATCTTCCCATACAAAGTTTCTTCCGATCCTTCTGCTGGTTCTTAAACCGTAGTCAGGAAGAAGCTCTAAAAGACCAACCGCACCGCCACTTGATAGCACATCACTTTCAAAAGCTGATTCCCTTCTCATAATGGAAAATACAACAGACGGCTCTATTTCGCTGTCTTTAACAGTTTTCAATATTTCTTCTTCATAATAATTAGGGTAAACTTTACGTATTAAAGTATCGTAGTCATAGGAAATTTTGCCATTTATATAAAGGTCTTTAATCGCAATCGAAACCCTTATAGCTCTTGAAGTAGCTCCAATATTTTCATAAGCCCTTAAAAGATTTTCCAATAATTCAAGAGTATTTTTCTTTTTTTTCCTGACATCATTAAGAATCTGAACACCATAGTCCTTGCCAAAAACTTTACCTACAATCTCCCCCTTTCTGATTTTGGGATATTTTTTAAAATCTATTTTATTTGCAGTTTTATTTTTTTGTGGATTTATATCAGTCAGCGCAACGTCGGCATTTAATTTTTCTGCTGCTTTAAATGTGTAATAGTTTGGGAATTCAGCTAATGTAAGTATTTTTAAACATATTTTTGAATTTTTTATATCGCCGAGTTTTTCATAAGATTTTGCTTTCCAGTATAAAGCATTATCTCTTAATTTTTCACTAATATTTTTCTTATTTATTAAAACATTAAATGTCTTTATAGCATTATGATATTTCTTCATCTTATAATAACAAAAACCAATCCGCCATTGAGAGCGGTATCTAAAATTATTTCTTCTCCTTGTATTTATCCTATAATATTTTATTGCATTATTAAAATCCCTCTTCCCTTCATAAATCCATCCGAGTTTCCAAAAAACTTCCGGTACTATAGTATTTCGGGGGAATAATTTCGAATACCTATTGTAATCTTTAATTGAATTTTTAAGGTCTCCTTTCCTAAAATATGCTCTTGCTTTAAAAAGTAAAGACCGAGAAACTAAATCTAAATCGGGATTATTTGAAATAATTTTTTTGAAAATTTCTATTGCATCATCATATCTTGTCAAATAGTATAATATTCTTCCTTTTTCAAATTCTTTCTCGTTCTTCTTGTTAACCATTTCAGGAGAATATTTATTATAAAAATCGTATGCCTCTTTGTAATTTCTTTTAGATATATAAAGAGATATACCGAGCAGGATTTCCTCTTCATTTATAGTTTTTCCTTCAATTGCCCTTATTTTTATTATTTTTTCAAGGGCTTCTCCTGATATTGGCTCAAAAGGATAATTATCGATAATTTTTTTATAATACTTTACTGCTTGTTTATATTTACCCAGTTTAAAATAATTATCTGAAATAAGAGTTAGAATTTTTTGTAATTTTTTCTTATCTTTTTCTCTTCTTGATAAAGGAATTAATATTTTATTGGAATTAGAGTATTTCCCGCTTTCACTCAGGAATTCGGCATTTAATGTCATAATATCATTCATAAGCAGACTTCTACGATAGTTTTTCTTAAATTGAGATAACTTTTTTAGAAAATTATCCGAATCATTTAAATTTTTATAGCATAGTAATGAGAAATAATCTACATAATCATCAACCGTTGAATCATATTTGTTCAAATATTCCAATGATTTTTTATATTCTTTATCGTAAAAATAGCATAAAGCTATTTTTAATCTTGTGCCATGAATAGACTCATCTTTCTGTTCATACTCCAACAGGTCAAAGTAATGCTCGACAGCTTTTTTATAATCCTTGTATCTGTAAAATCTATCTGCTTTTTCTTTAATAGTAAGGTAATTTGATTTATTATAATTCATACCTGCACATAAAGCAGAAATAAATATAATCAGAAGTATAAAGAAAAATTTTGAAATTCTCATTTTTCACCTATCTTCTTATAACAGCAATCTTTTTAGTATTAAGGTAGTCTCCTATTCTCAGCTGGCAAAGGTATACCCCACTTGGAACAGGAGTGTTATTCTCATTTAAACCATCCCACGTAACATCATATTGATGAAGACCTTCAGACATACTTCTCATTTCCATCTTTTTTACAATTCTGCCGCTTGAAGAAATAATTAATAATGTAACATCAGAGAACTTTTCAAGAGAAAAGGCAATTCTCATAAAACTGTGTTCTCCAACTATAAAAGGATTTGGATATATTTCTCAAAACTTATCCTGTTTAAATTCCACAACATCTTTCATTTTAACTTCAATGTCCATCGGATATATTGAATTTATTCGGGAAACGGAAGTGGAGACTATAAGTGCTTCCGAATTAATTCCCTGATTTAGAAGTTCTGCATAGCTTTCATATAAATCGATATTTGAAAATAAAATCGGGATAGGGTCGTTAATTCCCTCGAATAATAATATTCTATTTCTCCAGTAATCAATATTTGTGCTGTCCGTTGTCTTTGCAGTAATCCCATAACTCAGGGGACTCAGTTCTTCAAGCAGAATATATGATGGAGTGAAGTATTTATTCGAGATGGAGATTATTGTATCTTTTGTTACTGGAATGTATTCTATTCTTTGAATTTCGGGATATTCCGAACCTTCATCATAATAATTTTCTTCATCAGCCCTGGTGCCTGTAAAATAATTCCATGTATAAAACTCGCAGAGGTCATCTGCGAACGAACTACCGTATCCTCTTAATATATTGTCAATGGCATCAAGTATAGGGATATTATTTTTAAAATCTTCCCATATTTCACGCATAATATATCTATTATATTTTTTCTGCAGAAAATGACCCCAGATAGATAATCCATACTCATGATAACCATCTCTTGTGTTAAATGGAAGAGGAGGTAATAAATTTCCATATGCATCTACTGGGCTGAAAAATTTGGGTAAATATTGATAATAATCATTTATTTCAGGAAACACTATATCTTCCATAAAAGTAGAAGTAATCTCATAATAGAAAAAATCGGTACTCCTTACAATGTATGAAAATTGTATGGCATGATGAAGCTCATGTGCAGCAGTAACTTTTGCACCATCAATCCCCTTTGTGTAATAAATATTCTCTATGAAATTATTATCAATTTCTATATATACATTAGGAGGAAGAAATGTCTGACCGTAAAAAGGAGCCGTATTTTTTATATAAACATCAAGTTCAGGTCCGTCAACTCCATTATCGCTATAAGGAGGATTAAAATAGAGCGTATCAACATACAGCGCCCTTGCTTTATCAAACGCAAGAGCCACTTCTTCTACATAGTCTGGAATCCCGCTGTTATCAAGGTCATCAGGCGGAACCTTATTCGTATTTTTATCTCTGGTAATATAATGAACCTTAAAGTGTCCA
>JAUVVT010000242.1 GCA_030604505.1 bacterium
AAAATTTTCTCATCTCATCCTCTATTTTAAAGTACATTTTCTTTGAAATAGAACCTGGGATTTTTTCAATTATCCCGAGAAGTTTTAAATTTTTTAATATATGTCTGTCAAGGATTACAATATTTTCGCCTGAACCTATATTTCTTAAAAAATGGCTAGCTTCTTTATAGCCTAAGCCTTTTACATTTTCAGCAATCCAATCTCTTGCAGCAAAAACATCTTTGAACTGAGACATTTTTGATTTAATAATCATATTATCTCTTATAGAAAAAAGTTTTCTCGCCTCAATGATTCGTTCTGCCTTTTGGTTATGGAACCTCACTCGTCCAAGCAGCACTTTTGAAATTTTATGTTTATTTCCTTTTATGAGTATGTTTTTTTCTGCAAGACTTTTAGCAGCAGACCAGCATGATACTGCTTTTGATTGGGGTGTTAATATACAAAATGCAAGTTCGGTAAAAATCTCCTCTTCGCTGCCCTTTTCCCAGATTTGTTTAAACTCGTCTAATCTTGATTCTATTTTATCCTTTATTTCAGAATATATCCTGCGGAATACCTGAATAAACTCTTTTTTCACTTCTGGATTATTTTTCACAATTGTCATATTTAAAATAACAAAAATTTAGGGGGGATTTTTTAATTTAGATTAATTTTCTATTCTAACAATAGACCATGATTTTTGTACAGGACCAATTCATAAATTGCTCCCTTATATTGTGCAATAATACAAAATTGTAATCTAAGTAACTCTATTAAAAATTATTATTTAAATCTTAAAAGCAATAATTTCGTAAAACTTCATTACTTATTCACAAAAAATATCTTCTACACATTATCAATAACTTTTTTTAATTTTTCGGCAACCTGGTCTGAAACCTCCTCTAATTCCGGATTTGAGAAAGCAGAAACCATTGTTTTTGGATTAATAGCAGCAACAACAGTTTTGCCTTCCTTATTTTCATATACTATAACATTACACGGCAGAAAAAGCCCAATATCTTCCTGAACTTGAAGTGTCTTATAAGCAAAAGGAGGATTACAAGCACCTAATATAACATATTTATTGAAATCAACATCCAATTTCTTTCTCAATGTCTCTTTAACATTGATTTCGGTCAGAATTCCAAATCCCTCTTTTTTTAATTCTTCCGTAACTTTGGTTACAGCTTCTTCGTAAGTTATTGTAACCTCTTTAGTAAATGAGTAGTCCATAATTTATCACTCCTATTTTATAATATTTTATGCATTTAAAATATAGTTATTCTTATTTATTCATAAATCTAATTTCTGCCATTATTTTTATTGTTATCTATAATAACCGAAAAAAAGAAAAAGAGGTTCCAAAAGATGAATAATGTGTACAAATTTAAAAATGCTTGAAAAATAATAGATTATAATATATATTAGAAATAATTAAGACAAATATTTATAAAACCAATAATGAAATTTATATAATAAATATGTTTAAGAATTATAATGTCATAAACCTATAAAAAAATTTTATAACTGCTGGTATAAAATTTGAAAAATATTGAATCAACATTACAAACCAATGATGGATTACAGCTTTTTGTCCGGGAGTGGCATCCTGAAATTGAACCGCTGGCAATAGTTTGCTTGGTACACGGCAAAGGAGAACACAGTGGGCGTTATCCAAATTTAGCTTCAACACTCAATAATGCTGGGTATATATTATTAACTTTTGACCTTCGAGGTCATGGTAAATCGCAAGGTAAACGAGGTCACGCACCATCATATAAATCATTGATGGACGATATATCAAAAATTTTGGATTTAGCGTCAAGCCGTTATCCTAAATTACCATGTTTTCTTTATGGACACAGTATGGGAGGTAATCTTGTAATTAATTATGTCCTTCGCTGTATGCCGAAACTTGCAGGAGTTATTGCCACTGGTCCCTGGCTCAAGCTATCTTTTAAAATTCCTTTATGGAAAATCATTATCGGAAAGATAATGTACAATATATTTCCTTCTTTCGCTATGAGCAGCGATATGACTAATCAATATTTATCCCGTGATTCAAAAGTAATTCGTGCATATAATAACGATCCACTCGTACACAATCGAATTTCTGTTCGTCTTGCTGTTGATATAATTCATAATGGGGAATGGGCATTAGAACATGCAGATAAATTTTCACTTCCCTTATTGATTATGCACGGCAGTACCGATTGCCTGACATCTCCTGAAGCAAGTCGCAAATTCTCTGAAAATGTAGTCGGCGATTGTACTTACAAGCTC
Source organism: bacterium (assembly GCA_030604505.1). Lineage (GTDB taxonomy): Bacteria > SM23-31 > SM23-31 > JAUVVT01 > JAUVVT01 > JAUVVT01. Next base: position 2,263 of record JAUVVT010000242.1, read on the forward strand.
TGGGAAGGTTTATATCACGAAATTCATAATGAACCGGAACAAAAGGAAGTATTTGAGTTCCTGATAAAATGGTTAAAAAACCACTATTAAATTTGCGGTTTTGGAAAAATGAAATTCTATCATTCATTATTTTTCTATTTAAGAAAATATTAACCGTGAATCACATGAATTAACACAAAATATACATATTCATAATTATATTAATCTATGTAATCCGTGGTTCCAATATTTATTATTAGCAAATCATAAATATTAATTGACACGCTTGATATAGACAGCCACTTCGCTTCCGATATTGGCAGGTTTTTTCCAGGTTCGATTACCTCCCATTACCTTAACACCCTTCTGTTCAAATGAATTTCCATTGGAAGGGTCATACCATCTGAAATTATATATTCCTTCAGCAAGGTTCTTTAGACCGATATTACCTGAAAGATCGGATGAATATGCAATGTAGCTGTCTCCGGGAAGAGCTAACACATACTCTGTTCCATCAAAAGCAAGTTCATCATGCGGTGACATAACATTGAAGTTGGTAGATTCCATAAAAGAGACCAGACGTCCGCAGTCTTTGAGGCCACTAATTGGGGTATCCTTTATATCCATTCCTAGAACCATTATATAGGCACCACCCATTGCACATGCCCAATTTTTCCTGCGGGCAATAGCACCGGTACCATGCTCTGCTGCTTCTGACATATTGAGGTTATATCTGCCGGCAGCCTCTTTCCATGCTTTAACCACACCATTATGCAGCTCCTGTGCTGTTCCACGATACTGAATAGCAAACTGATCAATATCCGGCTCATCGGCAAAATCAAAAGTTAGTCCAGTCAACTGATGAACCGCTACGACATGTTTATACTCATCTGCTTCACGAATTGCTTTTACAATTTTATGAACATGCTTTTTAGGTTGAGGATTCGGATAATCCTTTTCCATTTCCTGATATTACTCATCAATACACAAGATCAGATTTTTATGACACTTAAAACGGTTCACGAGTGATTGAATAAAATTTTTCTCCTCACTGCATAATTCTCCGTTATTATCCAGACTCCAAATACTGACATCATCATCATAAAAGAAAAAGTATATAACAATCCCGTTATTGTCCATTTCAGCAAACCACTTTTCCCATTGGTTTAAGATATTATGATTGAGCCCCTTCTTCGGGTCAGAATCAATGAAGGGATTATGCGTGCTGTCGCCATCTCCACCGTGTGAACGTACTGCCTGCAGATAGATGCAGTTGGCACCGGTTCCTTTCAGCTTGTTTATCAGCTGCATCTGATCCCCATTTCTATTTCCATTGCTGTTTCGAATACCTCGATAGAGAAAATCCTCAGGATCACCGGGACCGCACATAAAAAATGAACCGCCATTTTTATACTCCAACCACTGCGGATGGTCAGGATCGACAATAATCTGCCCTTTAATAGGTGTCGGTAAAACCTCAATAGTATCTGACATTTTCTTTTCTGATTCGGATAGTTGTTTTGGCAAAATAGATGAAAACAGCTTTTCAAGAAAATTTGATTTAACCTCATCCCACAGTGAATTAGAAGCACGGCTTGTCCGCAAAGCAATAAGATCTAATGAAGGAATTATGAATGCCCAGTTCAAACCACTTCCTGCAACTCTGAACATATCAGAGGGATATTGTTCACCGAAATAACCGTCTATATTTGACCTAATATTTGGATAATCAGCAGAAGTTTTAAAAATATTGAGATACTGTTTAGGAAAAATTTCTTTATCTTCCCATTTTCCTTCTCGTAAAAGAAGGTATGCCAGTCTTGCATAGTCGCGCGTTGTCATTTTAGGGCCTGTCTGCCCGGACGTTGCCCAGTCATAATCGCCCATACCTTCGTATTCCCAGTATGAAACAGAACCAAATCCAATAGGTTCAAGCATCCGCTTCCAAAGAAATTCGCTTGCCTTCATCCCGGTGATATTCCGAATGACAAGACTTAAGTGATTGAAGCTGACACTTGAGTAATCATATTTAGTCTCCGGATCAAAATATAGTGCTGCAGATTCAGGATAGTCAGGATCCCGTCCGACAGTATAATATCTGAAATCCCAATCTGCTCCCTTACGTGTATCTCCGACAGATTCTGCAAGAATTCCTGATTTGTGCCTGAAAATTTGGTCGAACGTTATCTGTTTTTTTCTTGGGTCGGAAAGAGGAAATCCCTCTTGCAGCCACCGCCGGTCATATACCTTACTTTTTAAATCAATCTTTAAAGGTAAAATTCCTTTATTGCTTTCGTCAACAATGATACCAAAAAGTAACATAGCCCAAGCTTTGACATTCGAAGATATATAGTTTAAATAGGACTTAGCTGATTCGTTATTATACAATTCCCC
>JAUVVT010000445.1 GCA_030604505.1 bacterium
CAAATAATACTGCGGATAATGGTGGTGGAATAGACTGTTTTAAGTCCACCGTTGAAATAAAAGGAAATATAATATCTGATAATTATGGATGGTTCTATCTGGAGTGCGGAGGCGGCGGTATACACTGTGAGGAATCTTCTATGGTGATTTCGGGAAATACAATAATAAGTAACGATGTAAAGACATACGGAGGGGGTATATACTGCGAAAAATCTACGTCTGTCATTTCAGAAAATATTATATCTGATAATAAGGTATATATCTATGGAGGCGGGGGTATATACTGCGATATTTCTTCAGGGGAAATTTATAATAATACAATAAACGGCAATTATGCAGAAGAAGATGGGGGCGGAATATACTGCTGGCAGTCATCTTCAGCAATACACAATAATATAATACTGGATAATCTGGTAAATAAAGACGGCGGTGGTATATGCTGTGATTATTCTTCGCCGATAATTTCAGGAAATCTGATTTCAAATAATGCTGCTCTCGATTTCGGCAGCGGTATATGCAGTAAATACTTATCTTCCCCCACTATCCATTATAATAACATATTTAACAATTTGTGGACAGATATTTATACCGACAGAGACCTTGACGTAACAAATAACTGGTGGGGAACGATAGAAAAAAAATTAATTGATGAGCATATTTTTGATTTTTGGGACAGCAACCGGCTGGGCAAGGTTAGTTACGAACCTTTTTTAAACACGGCAACGCCTATTCGGACTTCCTCAGTAGAGCTTAAGACTGATAACACATATTCAGCAAATTTGTCAACGCATCTATTTACAGGAGATACACTGTTTATCGAACTTCATGCAATGGACTGCGATTCAACATCTGTCGATAGTATAGATGTTTTGTTAAGCAACGAAAGACAAAATACCGGTATTTCAGTTAAATTAAGCGAGACCGGTATTAATACGGGGATTTACAGGGGAACTGCATATATACATAATACAAGCGATGATAACCTTGACATTATTGGGGCATCACAGGGAGATATTATCGAAATACTAACATTTATGAGTACAACTGTTTATGCTTCTGTATTAATTTCTGAAATAACTTCAGTTGAGCGGGAGGAAAAAGAAATTCCTGCCGCATACGAAGTAATGCAGAACTATCCAAATCCCTTTAATCCCGAAACACATATAAAATATAAGATACCGAAGACCACAATAGTAAGGATTATGGTTTATAACTGTGCCGGACAAAAGATAAAAGAGCTTTTAAATGAAACTCAAAATTCTGGTATTTATGAAATTGTGTGGGATGGGAAGAATAGTTATGGTATTCCAGCGAATTCAGGTATTTATTTTTATGAATTGAGAAATGAAGATTTTGTTGAAATGAAAAGAATGGTTTTATTGAAATAAGGTGAACCTGACAATAATTAATCTAACAGTGATTATATTTTTTGCTTTTTAAGTTTCCTCTACTCTATAATCCGTATAACTTCTTTTTCTTCTGGTGTCAAGGGATAAGGGCGGTTCGCGAACCGCCCCTACAAAGAATATGTTTTAATTGGTTTTATTGGCGTTTATCCTGTTGGTGACAACAGCAACAGTGAGCGGGTATTTAATTAGTGTCGGGATTTCTCACAATGACACGCATTTATTGATTTCACGTAGAAAATAAAGTATACTGACGTCGTCATCAATATACAATTTAAATAGTCCATTTTCCGATTTATAATCCATTCATAAAATATGTCAAAGCAGGATAGTGTCTTAACAGTTTCTCTGCACTGTTTGACATAACTAAAAATCATCCGCTAAATTGTCATATATCCGCTCTATTTCAGTGATGAAATATTCCGCAATTTCAGCGTTGTGTATGAAAAATACATTTTCATCATTAAATCGATTAGCTTTATCTGTGTAATTAAAACTGCCGCTGACAGCTACTTTGCGATCAATAACCATAATCTTGTGATGAAGTTTACCGTGTTTTTTGAAATTAGGAAGAACAGGGACTCTGTGAAGACGTAAATCTGCACCAGCAGCTATAAGAGCGGGGTGCGGGGAATAACTATGTGCGGCCTGTGTTCTATCTAACACGCCTTTAACAAAAACTCCATTGCCTAAAGCCGAAAGTAATGCATCATCGATTGTCGAAGATCCAGAGAATGTAAAAATTGCAAAATGAATGGATTGTTTAGCTTTCAGGATGGCATTGACAATAACTAACTCGGGATTGTGGTCCGGGGCAAATAGAGGGTAGACCTTAGTGCTACCTACTATACATTCTTTAGCCTTATATCCTTTGGGGGAATGTCTTCCAAAAAATCCTTCATTAATCTGTTTCCATTCTTTGTGATATGCCTTGACTATGTCGTTATAATGAAAAATAACAATATTATTGAGATTTGATCCAGTGCCTGTTGGCGTAAAATTCGTCGAGCCTGCAAGAAGTGCAGCTTTAGACTTGTTGTAATCACGAATGATGAATTTCTGATGGAATGTATTAGCGTTAAAATCTAACTTGAAGTGTGCAGCACCACGCAGTAATCGTCGCATTTGCTCACGATTTTCTTCAAACTTTCCCGAATTTTC
>JAUVVT010000148.1 GCA_030604505.1 bacterium
ATAGAGAATGTTCCTATTGATATAAAGAAAAATCCAAACAGGATTGCAAATATGGAAGTTAACAAGGTCTTATAAATTTTTGTAGCTTTAAACATATTATTTTACTCCTTTATATATTGAATATTTTTGTAAAACTAAAAGCTTCGTTTTTTTGTTTTATAATTATCTGTTAATCTGTTTAAGCTGTGGTATAGAAGAAGGTCTGTATATTAAAAAATGTTGTTAAATTTAATACGCAAAATAATATTCATACTATCTTCATTAAAAGCAATAAAAATATCAATTGTGAAAAAAAATATTTGATATTTACCTTGTTTTGTAATTTTCGGATATTATATTATTAAAACCGCGACAATTCTATTAATCCGGGTAATAAGTTAAATTTTACCGAATCTTTTTTCAAAATGAAGCATCAAAAAGATAGATATATGGGACTTAATGATTCTGACCTGCTGCGGTTGGCACAGGAAGATGATAAATCTGCCTTATCCGAACTAATTGAAAGATACGAAGATAAGATATATAATTATGTGTTTAAGTTTGTGCAGAACCATCCCGATGCGGAGGATGTTTTTCAGGAGACGTTTCTCAGCATGATAAAGGCTATTAAAACATTCAGGGGAGAATCCAGCCCGGGAACATGGATATATAAGATTGCAACAAATGCAGCATTAATGAAACTCAGGTCTCGTAAACGTGTTTTTGAATTATATAATGATGATGCAATTGACCTTTCCCGTGATTACCAGAGTTTTAATCAGAAACTCTCGGTATCACCTCTTGAAGATTTGCAAAATAAAGAACTTATGAATAATATTATGAAATCTCTCGATGAACTTTCTCCCAATCACCGGTCGGTATTTCTCTTACGGGATTTGGAAGGATTTTCAACTGAGGAAGTCTCACATATCCTTAATATGTCGATACCTGCAGTAAAATCAAACCAGCGGAATGCACGTGTGGCCCTTAGAGATAAATTAGCTGATTATTTTAGCTATGAAGGGAAAAAATGATATGAAAAAAGATTGTCTAAAAAAATTAGAGAATATTTGCGAGCAGCTTGGCGAGGATTTGAGTTCGGAACGCTGTCAAAAGCTCAAAGAACATCTTGAAAATTGTCCCACGTGCTGTGCGTATGTTGACACGCTCAGAAAAACTGTTGAATTGTGCCGCAATTTACCGGATGAAAAAATTTCCAATGAAGCACATCAGCAATTGTGGAAAAAGCTTCAATTATAATTTTTATGTAACTCTCATAATATAAAACACTTAACATATATCCTTCCTTTATAACACCATTTTTTACCTTTATCATTTTAATCCGTCCAATTTGAAGATAAATAAATAATTAGAAAATTTATCGGTCTATCAGCTTTTAGTTTGAATCCTTTTTACTTTTTCTGCATCTATATATAGTGAACAGAGAAAAAAAGTTATCTAACTATAAATAGAGGTAATCACGATGGAAAATTATGTAACTTTAACGGATGCAAACTTTGACCGTGAGGTGCATCAATCGGACAAACCTGTTCTTGTTGATTTCTGGGCACCGTGGTGTATGCCGTGTCAAATGTTAGCACCGGTAATTGAAGAAATTGCTGTTGAATTTTCAGATAAGGTTAAGGTTGGCAAGCTGAATACGGATGAAAACGTCAAGACGGCAATGGAGTATCAAATAAGAGGTATTCCATCCCTTCTTATATATAAGGATGGCAAGGTTGTAGACCGGAGTGTCGGAGTTCTACCGAAAGAGGATATTATTCAGATATTAAATCAATTTGTTTCTGAGAATTGAAAAAAAATTACGGACAATATTTCAATGTAATATCGGTCGATATCGTAATAGTTAAATCAAGTTAATTAAATATTTAATAGGACTGTGAATTGAAAAGAACAAGGCATTTTATGAAAATCTTACTATTGATAATTTTGTACATTATTGTTTTAAAGTTCATATTACCCTGGTTTGGAGTTTCCACATGAATGGAGCGAAACTGTCCCGTGCCGGACAGAGAAGAAAAAAGTGATATTAAAAATTTAGAATAATTAAGAGGATAGAGAATGCCGATATATGAATTTAAATGTGAGGACTGTGAAAATTTTTTTGAAGAGTTGATTTTTACTGCACAGCAGTCAAGTGAGGCTGTAGTCTATCCCTCGTGTGGTTCGAAGAATTCAAAAAGATTAATATCCGCACCATCTTCAGGCGGTATAAGTTCATCAGGAAAAGGATGTGCACCGACTTCATTTGGAGGATTTTCGTGAGGATGATGATTTAACGGACAGGTTGTCCGGAAACGTTTAATAGAGTTATTTTGTACGTCATATTCATTTATAAATTGTTTATCCCGAAAAATTCAAAAAATTCTTTTTTTTATGGACTAAGCTAATTAGTACTTACCTGTATAAATCCCAATAATTATATTTTATAGGAAATCTCATTTGTCATTCCTGCCCCGTATCAAGTACGGGATAAACTCCAGCAGGAATCCATTTCTTATATGGTGGGTTATAGTATACTGTTTATTATGGATTCCCGTTTGCACGGGAATGACAGAGATTATTTGGCGCTGTTGTTGTCACATTTTATGATATATAATATTATCTTTTAATACAAGTAAGCATTAGTATTATAAAAACTACAGCAGACCTGCTATTCCATCCTCGAAATTTCGGAGTCAGAATTTTTCCGCAAATTTTTAGATAGATCCTAAACAAGCTAAATATTACCGGGATAATGAAAATCATACTTGTTTGTTATGAGGTGTTGTGATTATTATCATGGAATGATTGTCATAATCCAAACGGAGTATTAGATTGGAAAGGACTTGGTTATATCGAAGATGAAATTGAAGCATTAACGGTCAATCCACTGGAATAAGGATAATAAAGCTTTTATATTAAAATATTCTTATTGACAATCTATCTAATATTTTTATATTAAGACATTGTGCAGCACATAATCTTTTTATAACAAATATCATATAAATGCAATATTTATAGATACTTTTCTTCTTTCAAAACATACCTTGAATTAACCTGTTCTATATTTACGGATTACGAATGAGAATAGGCAACAGCCAATAGCCAAGAAGGAATAGGGAAGGATGGCTATTGGTTAATTTATCAAATCGTAAATCGTAAATTTATTGTCCCTAAAGTAAAAGGGTTGAGGATATTGTTATGAGGAAAGTTTTATCGTTAATATTGATTTTATTTTTTTGTTTAATATTATCAGATGTTATATATTCTTATAATCTTAGAACATTAAATTTAAATGGTGTCTGGGATTTTAAGGTTGACAGAGAGTTGGCATTTTCTGTTGATGATATTGACTTTTCTATTAATGTTAGAAAGATTAACGTACCGTCCTGCTGGGAAGCGGAGTTTGCAGAACTTCTGGATTACAGCGGTGTTTGCTGGTATGGAAAAACTTTTCAAGTTCCCAATGAATGGAAAGGGAAAAGGATTCTGATTAATTTTGATGCTGTAGATTATTATGCCAAGGTTTGGATAAATAAAAAGCCCGCCGGTGAACATGAGGGAGGGTATCTGCCTTTTAGCTTTGAAATTCAGGACAAAATTAAATTTGATAATGAAAATGAAATTATTGTAAAAGTTACAGACCCGTATGGTGACGATTCCAGATTTCCAAAATTTCCATTCAAAGAGATTCCGCACGGGAAACAGAGCTGGTATTCTCCTTCAGGAGGAATCTGGCAGGATGTCTCGATTACGGTAAAAAATGATAATTATTTTACCCTGCTTCATATAACTCCCGATATTGATAAAGGTAAAGCAGTTGTGAAAATTAAACTGAAATATCCATCTGCAAACATTAATAAAAAGCTCATTAAAGTCGATATTTTTGAAGAAGATTCGCCTGAGAGTGAGAAACATTCCGCTTCTGTAAATCTTCAGAGAGACAAGCAGGAATATAATTTGGAAGTATTTATACCCGCCTTCAAATACTGGGATATTGATAGTCCCTTTTTATATAAAGCCTGTGCAAAATTAATGAATGACAATGTTGAAACTGACAGGATACAGGATACTTTTGGTATGAGGAAGTTTGAGATTAAGGATAAAAGAATATATTTGAATGGTCATGCCTTATATATTATGGGTGCACTTGACCAGAATTATTATCCAATAACAAGATACCGGGCTCCTTCTGATGAGTTTATCAGGGAAGAATTTTTAAAAGGGAAACATATGGGCTTAAATTGTCTGAGAACACATATAAAAATTCCCGAACCGAGGTATCTTTATCAGGCAGATAAGCTCGGACTTTTATTATGGGTTGACCTTCCCAACTGGGATGTCTTGACGGAAAAAGCCAAAGAAAGAGCAAAAAAGACATTAACAGAATGGATTAAAAGAGATTATAACCACCCTTCAATCTTTGTATGGAATATAATAAATGAAGATTGGGGAACCGACCTGAAAAAAGAAGACCATCGAAAATGGTTATGCGAGATGTATGATTATACCAAATCGCTGGATAAAACAAGATTTGTCGTTGATAATTCTGTTTGTGGAGGCAATGCACATGTAAAAACAGATATTGAAGATACTCACTATTATTTTTCAATACCTGACAAAAAAGAGGAATTCGATAAAAAAACAAGGGAATTTGCCAATTATGCTGACTGGAATTTCTTTTATGAAGGATATAAACGAAGGGGAACAGAGCCGTTGATTCTTTCCGAGTTTGGTAATTGGGGATTACCGAGCATTAATAAAATTAGGAAATATTATGGAGGGGAGCCATGGTGGTTTAAAACCGGCAGGCCGAACAGCACGATACCGGAAGGAGCAGAAAGAAAATTTTACATCTGGGGACTTGACCAGATTTTTGGAAACTTTGACGGATTGGCTTTGGCATTCCAGAAAGCCGAATTTGAGGAATTGAAATATCAGATTGAAAACCTAAGAAAATATCCGAATATTATTGGGCATATTATAACGGAATTTACGGATTTAAACTGGGAAAGCAACGGCTTACTTGATATGTGCAGAAATACAAAGGTTTTTTATGATGATATTGGTAAAATCCATGACCAGGATTTAATAATTCCGTACTGGGAAAAAATAAATTTCTGGAGCGGTGAAAAATTTAGTATGGATGTCGGTTTATCTCATTTCTCAAAAATTGATATCAGAAGATTGTATTTACAGTGGAGATTAGTCGGATTTGATATAAAAGGAAGTATTGATGAGATTTCTGCAGATAAATATACATCAAGAATTTTAGGAAAGATTGAATTTACTGTTCCCGAAGTGGAAACCTCGCAGAAAACAAAAATCATATTCGAGTTAAAGGATGGATCCGGGAGTATTGTATCTGAAAATTTTCAGGAAATAATAATCTTTCCTGCTGAATATAAAAAAGCGCCGAAAAAAGTTGATATATATCTTGATAATTCTCTAAGCAGATTAAGATACAGACTTATTGAAGCCGGATTCCGTGTGCGGGATAATCTCAATCAGGAGATAGACTGCGCAGTCAGCTCAAATATTACTCCTGAAATTGAAAACTATCTTGATAAGAATGGTAATTTATTGCTTTTGAAAACAAAAGATATCGAGATAAAAAATGGATTGCCTGTGAAGTTTGTTAGTCGCGATGTAGACGGACGCTGGGGTAACTGGTGCAGTACGTTTATATGGTTGAAAAAGGATAAAATGTTTCAAAAGGTTCACCTTGGCGACCATATCGGATTCAGTTTTTATAATGTTACTCCAGATGAGGTTATCATAGGCTACAATCCGGAAGAAAACAAAGACTGTATAAGCGGTATATTTAGAGGATGGCTGCATGTTCCTGCTGTATTGGCAGGACA
>JAUVVT010000418.1 GCA_030604505.1 bacterium
GATGAATATAAAAATCTTTATAATGAATATTGCAGTCTATTTAGAAAAAAGGGTACTGCTATTCATTGCTGCAACAACTACTTAGAAAACTCCTGGTCGGCAATAATAAATCAGGTCAGGGAAATGGAAAAAAGTAGTAATGTAAAAGCAAAATCTGTAATCTTGAAGTAAAATAATAGTTTTACTCTTTTATTATTCTAATTTGTTTTTCTGCCGTGGGGTAAGCATTATGGAAATAAAAGTCCAGGTCACTAATGATAGTGGAAAAGCTCAAATAACAATAATTCCCGAGAAAGATGAAATATTAAAAACTTTAACGGTTAACGAACTAAAACTGGCTCTTTCCAAAAAAGGAGTGGTTAAAGGATTAAAAGAAAATGCACTTGAACAAATCTGCCGGAACAAACTGTATAATAAAGAATATATCGCTGCAGAAGTAATCCCGCCTCAAAAAGGGGAGAACGCAAAACTTCAGGTTAAAATAAAGCCGAAAGAACGAGCTACTTATGATAAAGGTGTTAATGCCGAAAAGAAGGTAGATCACTATGGAGTCCATGAGGAATTTATTACTTATGTAAAAGAAAAGGAAATTATTGCTACGCGGATTCCACCGACTCGTGGGAAGAAAGGTTTTACGGTAACGGGAAGAGAAATTGAAGGTATGTTAGGTGCGGATTTAATCTGGTCTAAACATCGAGGTAGAAATACAGAAGTCGTTGAGAATAATCTAATAGCTTCTATCAGCGGTATCTTAATAACGGAAGACTTTTCCTTTGATATTGAACAAACTTTAACCCTTGAAAAAGATTTAGGAATTAAAACAGGTTCGATAATTTTACCTTTAGACGCAGAAATTGAGTTAATTATTCCGGGTGATATAAAGAGCGGTTTTACAGTGCAATGCCACAAAATAACAGTAATGGGGAATCTCGAAGATGCAAAGGTTACGGCAAAAATTCTGGAAATAAAAAGAGGTATAGTTGGAACAAGTGACCAGCCAATCGAGGCAGATTATTTAATTACAGGTTTTATTATCGGAAAACGCAGAATCAAAGCCAAATTCGTTCAGGTAAAAAAAGAAATAAGCGGTGGTTCAACAATTCTGGCTGATTTTGTTCGCTCACAAGTTATTCAGGAATGTAAAATTACTGCCCGGTACGGCATCTGGTCTGAATATCTTTTTGGTACTAATAAGATTTCGGTCGGAATTGATATTGATGAACAGGCAGAATACATTAAGTGGGCTAAACAAATTGAAGATGTAAAAAATACTCTATTAGAAGCAAAAGCGAGCAATCAGACTTTGTTAAAAAAAGCTGACTCAATCAAAAGTATGGCAGAACGTATGCCTGATAATCCCCAGTTACAAAAAGAATTAGCTAAAATAAAAGAGGTTACAGATAAAATAAGTAAAATTGAAAAAGTTAAAGAAGTTCTTGAGAAAAAACTTCAGCAGCATGCCGATAATATGTATATATCCGGAAGCCCTTTCATTCTGGTCAATTTAGGTTTTACTAAAAAAGCTCTGTTAAAAGATTCGGAGAAACCCCACAACGATTTTAATATCAAAGAATTTTCATACGAAAAAAGTAAACCTATGATACAAGGACTATATACTCTCAAAGGTGAAGAAGTTGTTGTGGAGCGTGAATATAATATTGGCGAGTTTAATTCATTATTAAATAAATACAAAGAATCTGCTACAAAATAATTTTGTTAACTTAATATACAATCTCCCTCTAAAAAATAATATTATCCATTAACTATCAGCATTCAGCAATTTATTTTATTTGTAATTCTGGTTTTCGCCGATTTCTGACAGCTATTCTACATTTCCTATTTTATCTAACAATATTTGAACGAAACTTTATAACAGGAGTAATTAAGTTTGAATAGAATACTAATCACAGGAGGGGCAGGATTCGTAGGTTCTAATTTTATCAGATATTTCCTTAAAAAATATTCCGATTGTTTCATACTAAACCTCGACAAATTAACTTATGCCGGGAATCTGGAAAATTTAAGAGCTGTGGAAAATACCAGTAACTATATATTTGTTAAAGGTTCTACTTATAATAAAGAATTATTGAATAATCTTTTCTCAAAATATAAAATAAATCATATAATAAACTTCGCAGCCGAAACCCACGTAGACCGAAGCATACTTGACCCGGAAATCTTCGTAGAAAACAATATTAAAGGAACACAGGTTTTATTGAGCACAGCATTAAACCATAATATTAAAAAATTTGTCCAAATATCCACAGATGAAGTTTATGGTGAATTAGGAGAGCCCGGAGAATTTTCAGAAGATGCATCACTTGCACCGAACAATCCTTATTCCGCTTCCAAAGCCTCAGCAGACCTGCTCTGCAGAGCATATTTCAAAACTTACGGGCTCCCGGTTGTCGTTACAAGATGCTCAAATAATTATGGACCTTATCAATTTCCGGAAAAACTGATTCCACTGATTATATATAAAGCAGCACACAATGAAAAAATCCCTGTATACGGTGACGGAACCAACATCCGGGACTGGATATACGTACTGGATCATTGTAAAGCCATAGATATTGTCTTCCGGAAAGGCAGAACGGGCGAGATATATAATATTGCCTCAAAAAATGAAATACAAAATATTGAATTTGTCAAATTAATCATTGAAAAATTGGGCAAATCTGAAGATTTAATCCAGTTTGTAAAAGACCGCCCGGGCCATGACAAGCGCTATTCTATGAACATTACAAAGATTAAGAGGGAATTGGGATGGACTCCTGAATATAATCTGGAAAAAGGTATCGAGATAACAATAAAATGGTATTCTGAAAACACGGAATGGGTAAACAACTGCATCTCAGGAGAATATCTCAAATATTACGAGA
>JAUVVT010000188.1 GCA_030604505.1 bacterium
CGCCAAAGTTCATTGGAGATGAAAAGATTCCGGCACGTTTTTGCAATGATGGCCGGTACGAACTCGCATGGCCCCATCCGATAGCAATTTTTACTATTATTCCCGGGGATGTCGATTATATGGCAGAAAAAATGGATGTCGAACCGCCGGAGGGGATTCCATTTAACTATATTAATATCGAGGGAAATCTGAATGGGCTTCCGGTATATACGAACTGCACAAGAACAGGTGAAACTTTTTCAGGTAGTGCTTTAATCTCTATTCCACAGGACGGTAGATTTTTCTATGGTGAAGAGATTGACCGCAAACCGCGAAAAACAATAACATTTCCGTTTGTCAAGGGCTATGGGACTCCGGGAGAATTTAAGGGGAATACTCATCTGCCTCTCAACGGTGAGACCAGAATCCATGAAGTCAGTCTTGTTGACGTTACTATTGATGATGATTTTTATGAATCCGGAGAAATCACATATTACCTTTATCGTGACGGTTCACTAAATGGACGTTATAAGTTTGCTATGAATGTTATCAATCCTCCACCTGACCAAAAAGCTCTCTTCGGATTTAGCACTCCTTCAGTAGATAAGCCGGAGTGGGTAAATACTGGACTCTTAAGAAAAATTAATCTTATTACTGCACCTGCACAAGGTAAGCGGTGCATCGACCGGGTAGTAACGAATATGAAGATTAGAACTGCTGGTGAAGAGGATATCCTTATGGTCAAACTCCGTGATCCCGGTGTTCCTTCAAGGATATGGACTCACGCAGAAATAAAATTATCGGAATTTAAAGGTAATAATGGCGGCAGATTGAAGCTGCAGCTTGACTTTCCGCCGATTATGCTCGCCTGTGGAGACCGTATCTGGCTTGAAATCTTAACATTGAATGGAGCAGATATATTAATAGGCGGTCCTGATTGTGGAAAAATCATCCTTAAACCGTCGCCTTTTGTGGAATCAGCTTCCCTGTATGAGGCAAAAGCGATATTACCTGCAATGGCGGAGTTCACGCGGGTGTTCGAATACCCGCCGTGGGAGTTTGAGAAAATACCTGCTGATTTCAATAATCCGCATGCTCTCGGCGGACCGTTCGATACAATCTTCCCTGCACAGGCAATCAAAAGGATTCTGCCTCATTCAAGACTTGCAGAGTTTTATATTCAATATTCAAGACCTGACAATATTAAATCCGATATTAAAATTAACAAGTTTGATATACCGGAGCATATCCCGCGATGGGCATATTTACAGCATAAGGTTCAAAAATTCCGCTATCGTATCCTCGACTGGATGGCAGCAAACCAGAATTCCGACGGGCAGTTCGGCGGGGGATGGAACGACGACACACTCATTTTACGGGGACGCTTGGATATGCCTCTCGATGGCTCCATCACTGCACTGAAAATCTTTAACAATATATTCGAAGGTCTTGATAGTACAAAGCTTTTTGATTACGGATACTGCCAGATATATCCTATTGACCGTCTTCACAACGGTGATTTCATTCGTGAAAGATACCGTGGGAATATTTACAACCTCGGTGACCCATTTTTTTACAGGCGCTCAATGCGAACTGCATGGCGGTGGGATAAACCTGATAAAACACCTGTGAACTGGGGTAAAGGAAAGCCATTTCTTTTTGATAAAGATATCCTCGAATGGTACTGGGGTTTTAATCTTCCAGATAAAAGATTTGAAAATTCAGATTATAATGAAGTGAACGAACGTCTAACTATTTTTGCTTCGTATCTGAATGACCTTGTTTTTCACCGCTATACCGAGGCACGTGTCCACACTGACAGTCAGGCAATGTTTGATGAAAGGTTCATTGTTAGTATGATACTCGGCGGTTCAGCAGACCAGACGGTTTCTGTTGCATGGTCCAAAGGAGGTGGAGAAGACCTTGCACGATGGATTACAAAAGCCGACGGTACATCTCTTGAATGCCGAATATTCTCATTTGATCCTCTGCCAAGAAAAGTTACAACCAGATTGTTCCGTATCCAGTACGGAACTTATAAAATTACCTTGAGCGAGGATATAAACGGTAATTCAGGAAAAGAAATATTTGTACAATATTTAAAACTTAAACGGTTCGACACCTTCAGCTTCACTGTACCACCATCAATGCCTGTTATACTCAAAGTTCAGCAAATTAAAAAAGAAAGAAATATTGAACCTTTACCTGACCTTGCGGTAGCTGATTACGACTGCATTCGCGAGGATAATGTGTTAAAGGTTCGTGTCTCAAATCTCGGTGCTGCCCCATCAAAAAAGACAGCAGTGATATTATTTGATGAAAGAGATAAAAAGATTGCAGAAATAAAACTGCCGAAAATTAAAGCACCCACAGATTTTGTTGAAAAATCAAAATGGATTGAATTTGTTGATATCCCCAATGAAGGCAAGCTGCGCATAATTGTAAATCCAAACTTTAAACAGGAGGAAATATTAAAGGATAATAATGAGGTGATAATAAATTAAATATTATTCTTTTTACTTTTATTTAAAACTTCAGGATTTACTATACAAGCTGCATCCGGCATTTCACCTTCGAGTACAGTAAGCACATTCTCAACTGCGCTGATACCCATATTCCGGAAAGAATTAACAGAAAGTCCCCCGATATGATTTGATACAATGACATTATTTAGCTTAAATAAAGGATTATCGGCATCGGGGGGTTCCTTTTCAAATGTATCCAGCGCTGCCCCTGCGATTTTATTGTTCCGAAGTGCTGTTATCAGATGAGATTCATTTATCAGGGCACCGCGGGCAGTATTAATAATCCAAGAATAATTATTCATAATGGAAAGTTCATTTTCTCCAATCATTCTTTTGGTTTCAGAAGTTAAAGGACAGTGAAGGCTTACAATATCTGCTTTCGCAAGCAGTTTATTTAAATCATTTAAAACGGTAATATTATCCGGAATTTTTTCTGAATTCAAATACGGGTCGTATACAATAATATTCGTACGGAATGGAGCAGCAAGTTCTGACAGCCGCCTGCCAATCCGCCCAAATCCTATTATAGCAAGTGTTTTGTTAAAGAGTTCATAGCCAGTATAGTCTTTTTGGTCCCATCCGCCGTTTTTAGTAAAAATATCCTGATGGGGTATTTTCCGCAGCAAAGCAAGCATTAGAGCAAGTGTATGTTCTGCCACACTCTCAAAGTTTGCAAACGGAGTTATCATCACAGGGATTCCAAGTTCAGAAGCTGTATTTATATCAATATTATCATAACCGACACCCTGCTTGGTTATAGCTTTCAGAGAAGATGATGCCAAAAGAGCTTCCCTTGTGATTTCTTGAATATTAACGATAAGTGCATGCGGCTGGAATTTGCCTAATTTTTTTACAGTCTCTTCAGGTGTGTCATTCGCATCGCCTATTTCATAAGTGCAGTTGTTTTTCAAAATAAGCTCAAGAGCTTCTTTTGAAATTAAAGAACTTGCAATAAAAATTCTATATGACATTTTTATATTCTCTCTATTTTAACCGTATTGAATCTTATTGAAAATTTAGTCTTGATTTTTTTAAAAAAAATGTATTCTATTATAAATGAATTAAAGCTAAATCTAAATTAAAATAATGAGACTGTCAAGAATATTTTATGTTAAACGAAATAAAAAGGCTTATTATGAAAACAAAAATAATATTTTTCTTGAGTCTGTTTTTAATTTTTGTTTTTGCATGTTCTCCTGATATGAAAGAAAATCGCAGCGGTGAATCTTATATTTCGATGACCGGTGATGGTGCATGGTGCTGGTTTGCCGATCCAAGAGCTGTGTATTATGAAAGACAGCATAAAAGGACATATATCGGCTGGGTCAATAGAGAGGGCGATATAATGGCTGCTTATTATGACCACAACAATAAGGAAATAGAAACATCTACATTAAAAAAAGACTTGCAGTATGATGACCATGCAAACCCGGCTATATTAATGCAGCATGATGGACATTTAGTCGTATTTTACTCTGCACACGGAGGTAAAAAGATGTTTTACCGCATTGCGAAAAATCCTGAGGATATTTCTGTATGGGGTGATGAAAAAGAGCTTGGCACGAATACTGAAGGAGATAGAGGATACACATACCCGAATCCTTTTCAACTGTCAAATGAAGATAACGTGATATATATTTTCTGGAGAGGAGGCAATTTTAAACCCAATTATTCCAAATCGAAAGACGGGATTAACTGGAGTCCTGCAAAAACATTGATAAAAGGAAGCGGTGCCAGACCATATATCAAATTTGAATCCGATGGAATTGAAAAGATACATTTTGGCTTTACCGACGGTCATCCGAGAAGAGAGGAAAGAAATAACATCTACTATGCCTGTTATCATAACGGAGCACTTTACAAGGCAGATGGAACAAAGATAAAGGATATGAATGAAGTCCCCATAGAACCATCAGAAGCAGATAAAGTCTATGATGCCTCCATCTCCGGTGCAAGGGCATGGATATGGGATATTGCAGTTGATAATTCCGGAAACCCTGTAATAGTGTATACAGCTTTGCCAGAAGAAACCGACCACCGGTACAGATATGCAAAATGGAATGGGAGTGAGTGGAAAGATGTCGAAATTACTTCAGCAGGGGGCGGGTGGTTCCCCCAAACCCAGATTGGAGAAAGAGAGAGGGAAACATATTATTCCGGTGGAATAATACTTGACCATGTCAATCCCTCAATTGTATATCTATCAAAGAAGATTAGCGGCATTTTCGAGATTGAGAAATGGATAACATCTGATGGAGGGAATACCTGGATTTCAGAAAAAATTACTTTCGGCTCAAAAAAGAATAATGTCCGCCCGTTCGTTTCAAGAGGTCATAAATTTAACGATGCCTTCTTATTCTGGATGTACGGTGATTATATTCACTATACAAAATATTTTACTGAAATTAAAATGAAATAACATTTAGAAAATAATACTTTATTATTAAATCGAAATTTTAAAATGGATTCGCAATTTTTTTATGCAATAATATTAACAACTCTGGCAGGTTTGTCAACAACGATAGGGAGTGTAATTGCTATATTCTATAAAGAACCTGGTCCAAGGTATATGGCATTTACAATGGGTTTTTCCGCCGGCGTGATGATTTTTATATCATTTGTAGAATTACTTCAGAATGGAATAGAATC
>JAUVVT010000301.1 GCA_030604505.1 bacterium
CATTTTTTACAATTTGTGCCTGATTTTCTAATAAGTTGAAAAAATAGCTTCAGGATCTTTTTGTCAAAATATTTCAAAATAATTTAAAAAAATCTAAATTTTTGTTTCCTTAAAGTAATTATTTGCTTATATTTTATAAATAGTGTTGTTTTAAATAAATATTAAAAATTATAAAATGAAATTAGGCCTTCAGTCAAAGTTAACTGTAACCTTTATACTTACAACCCTTGTTATACTCTTTTTGTATAATATCTTAATGTACTGGGAAACTAAACAGACACTCGAAGATGACCTCGGTTTATCCTTAAAATCAATAGCAGCAGCGGCTGCCTCACAGATTGACGGATATGGAATTCTTACCATAAAAAAAGGAGATGAGAATACCCGGACTTATAAAAATAATCTGAATAAACTGAAAATATTAACATCCAAAACAAGAGTTAAAAGGATTTATATCTTTGACTCTCAGTTGACAAATATAATTGATTCAAATGAGCAATATAGTATTGGTGAAAGACTATATAACTTAAAATTTGACGAAACTGAAATATCTGAGGTCTTTAAAGGTAAAACCACAAGTTCATTTCTATTTAAAGGAAAAGACGGGAATTTATACAAATCCGGATATGCACCAATTATGGTCGGTGATGAAGTTGTTGCTGCAGTTTGTATTAACGCAAGTGCAACTTTCTTGGAATCGATTCAAGAATTGAAGAGACAGATGATAGTTCTCGGGATAATCTGTATATTTCTTGCTGCTGCTGCTGCAGTCTTTTTCTCAAGAACAATTATTAAACCCCTGAAGAGACTTGTCAGTTATGCCAGAGAAATAGGAAAAGGAAATTTCCATTCTACTATAGATACTCACCGAAAAGATGAAATCGGTTTTCTGGGAAGTACTATGGAAGAAATGAAAATAAATATTATCAACAGAGATAGTCAATTGAAAATGATGCTGGCAAGCGTTGCTCATGAAATCAGAAATCCTTTGGGAGGTATAGAATTATTTGCCGGATTAATTAATAAGGAACTACCCGAAGAAGACGAGAAAAAACTGCAAGTTAGAAAGATTATATCCGAAGTTAAAAAACTAAAAGATATTATCAATAATTTCCTTGAATATGCTAAACCTGTATCACCAAATAAAAAGCCCTGTTTAGTTTCAGATACTATTAATGAGATAAAACCTTTTCTTGAAGATGAGATGTCAAGGAACGATATTTATTTAAGACTTATTAATACTAAGCCAAAGCGATATACAAACTTTGATCCGGATCATTTAAGTCAAATTTTTATAAATTTAATAAGAAATTCTATTCAAGCAATGCCAAATGGTGGAACAATATTGATTGAAGAGAAGTCTAAACATAATAAGCTCATTATAACAATTGCTGATGAAGGTGAGGAAATCGCTGATAATATGAAAATGAAAATTTTTGAACCCTTTATTACAACAAGAGAAAAAGGAACGGGTCTTGGACTTGCTATCGTAAAAAAACTCCTTGAGGAAAATAACGGTGAGATATCTCTTGCAGATGAGGAAAATAAAAGAATAAAGTTTATTTTAACTTTACCATTTGCAATTTAAAGATATGTTTTCTATATTGGTTATTGAAGATGATGATACATTACGTCTGGGGATAACCCAGGTCCTAAAAAAATTGGACTTCCGGGTATACGAAGCCCCAAGTCCATCTAAAGGGCTTGACCTTTTTAAAAGGTATCATCATGACCTTGTTATAACCGATTATAAAATGGAACCAATTACCGGTCTGGAAGTTCTAAAATATATAAAAGATACATATCCCGAAACAGAGGTTATTATCATAACTGCTTATGGAACTCCTGAAATTATGATGGAAGCCGAACGATTGGGTGCATCTGAATTTATATTCAAGCCATTTCCTATGGAAGAGCTGGAAGTAAGGGTTAAAAAAACCCTGAAACTTATCGATGAAAGAAAGGAACACTTAAGATTCAAGGATGAAATTAAATACTTACGAGAAGAACTCGGAGGTGAACAACAGAAAAGGGAAATGGTTGGAAAATCCGAAATTATGGCGGTAATTTTCCAGAAAATCAAAAAAATTGCATCAACTGATAGTTCGGTACTGGTATACGGTGAAAGCGGGACAGGAAAAGAACTTGTAGCAAGAGCTGTGCATTTTACAAGCAAAAGGAAAGATAAACCATTTATTAAGGTAAGCTGCGGTGCCTTGGCACAGGGAGTCTTGGAAAGTGAACTATTCGGACACGAAAAAGGAGCATTCACAGGTGCATTGAGTAAAAAAATGGGAAGGTTTGAGCTTGCGCACACTGGAACTATATTTCTTGATGAAATAGGCGAAATCTCTCCCGAAGTACAAGTTAAACTATTAAGAGTCCTTCAAGAAAAAGAGTTTGAAAGGGTGGGTGGTGAAAAAACTATAAATGTAGATGTAAGAATTATTGAGGCAACCAATAGAAACCTGAAAAAAGAGGTTGAAAATAATAATTTCCGGGAAGACCTTTTTTATCGGTTACATATAATTCCAGTTGAACTTCCTGCATTAAGAGATAGAAAAGAGGATATTCCAGACCTTGTCGATTACATGGTAAAAAAACTCAGCATTGAATTGACTAAACCAAATCTTAGGATACAGCCTGAAATTATTGATGTTTTAATGAACTACAAATGGCCCGGAAATGTCAGAGAACTCGAAAATGTTCTCGAAAGAGCCGCTGTGTTATGTGACAACGGAGTTATTACAATCAAAGACCTCCCCAATCTTGACGAGAATAATGTTTATACTATGAATGAAGAATTAAACAAAATAGATTTTAATGAAAACGTCGCAAAAACTGAAATTGGACTAATAAAAAAAGCAATGAAAATTACAGACAATAATAAGACAGAAGCCGCAAAATTACTGGGAATAAAAACAAGTACACTTTATTACAAAATTGAAAAATATCAATTATTTAAATAAATAGAGGAAGCTTGGAATGAGGAAGTTATTAATATTTATTTTTGTAACTCTTGGGCTTTTTATTTTCATTGAAAAAGGCTTTTCTACTCAGGACAAAAATATCCTAAACAAGGAAAATGAAATTAACCTGATTGAGAATAAATTATATGAACTACAAAAAGAAAACAAGACAATCATAAGCAATTCTGAGATTCTTGTAAAAGAGATTG
Organism: bacterium; assembly: GCA_030604505.1. Taxonomy (GTDB): domain Bacteria; phylum SM23-31; class SM23-31; order JAUVVT01; family JAUVVT01; genus JAUVVT01. The sequence continues at coordinate 3,179 of JAUVVT010000301.1, forward strand.
AGAGTCTGAAAACCTCGAAGAACAAATCAATTTGGCATAGATATATGCTTGAAGAAAAATTGAAAGAATCTCAGGAATTTTCCGATAGAATTAAATCTTTGAATAGAAATATTGAAAAAGTCAAGGTTCAATATAAAAAAGATCTTAAAGAGATTATTAAGCTGTATGATAATACAATAAAATCAACGGTTAACCAACTTAAAAAACAAGAATCAATAGATATAGAAGATATAGAATCATTAAGGGAATTATACAATAAAAAGTCTGCGTGGAAGATGAAAATTGAAGATGAAATCTTCAATGCAGTCACAATGGTTGATGTGGAAATAAATCCACTTGATGGACCGGAGGAGATTGATGAAAAGGCTGATATTTTGATGGACATCGCAGAAGATTTGAGAAAAAATATAGAAGTCCTGAAGGAGAAAAAAGAAGAATTAGAAGAAGAAAAAGAGATAAGAGCAGAGATGGGAGAATTTATTAAAGAAATACATCTATTCGATGAAAGAGAAAAGGGACTAAATTCACCAGCATTGGGTAAAATTGCAGCAGCAACAGAAGATTTAAATAATTATCATACAGACTATTTCAGTAATTTTTGGGGCGACAGAATCCATAAAGAAATCGGAAGAGATTATTTATTCAGACTTTTTGAAGAATATGAAATATTAAAAGATAACAAATTCTCTGATGAAGGTATGGATAATTTAAGTCATAAATATGATTTAATTATCTCCAAATTGGAAGCAAAATCTGAAGAAATAGAACAAAAAGCAAAAATATTTTACCAGAAAGCTGAAGAGTTAAAAAAGATTGAAAATAACTATAA
>JAUVVT010000127.1 GCA_030604505.1 bacterium
AGAAATATATCAACGAGCTTAAAAGGAGATATGAGGGAAAGGTGGATTATGCAAAATCACCCGCAGAAGATTTTGCGCGGGCAACTGTCGTATATGAATCTCCTGAAAAGCTTCCACTGATTGCAGAGGTTTCTACGTCCTGGAGCTATAACGGTCCCGGGCTCCGGCTATTTTTTGAATTATTAGGACCGGAATATTATATGAAAATAAACTCTTTATCCCCCAACCTTAACGTATTTTTCAGCCGCAATGTTAAAGGGAAAGCAGGAGAAGACCTTGTTGAAAAACAGGCAGCCGAACAGGGGCTGATGCCTGTTCTTTCAAATGAAGACCTTGCATATGGTTACGCCCAGGAAAATAAATATATGACTGAATGCTTCCTTGACGGAAAACAACCTGAAGAGACTTTTGAGGACGGTCTTTTTATTCAAAGGATTCTTGCTGCCTGTTATATGTCGGCAGAAGAAGGAAAGAGATTGAAATTTCCGCCGGAAGGACTTGACGATTTTGTTCCACAGGTAGCAAAAGGAACATGGGAGGCAAAGAGTGTTTTTAAATGAAGAAGAATTTAAATAAAATAATAAATAAATATTTTAGACTTTACATAGTAAAAACCATGGAGGTTTATTATGTCGGATAGATTAGGGATTGGATTTATTGGTGCCGGTTTTATCAGCGGTTTACACGCACACTCATGGCGGTATGTTAGAAATGCTGATATTTTAGGTGTGGTTGATAAAAAGAAAAAAAGGGCTCAAGAATTTGCAAAACTCTGTAAGAAGCTGCGTGTTGGAAATCCTGTAGTTTATAAAAGCGTAACTGATATGGCAAAAGACTCAAAAATAAATGCTGTCTGGATAAATACTCCAAATTTTACAAGAGTACCTATTATGGAAGAAATAGCAAAAACTGTAACACAGAATAAAGCGGAACTTATCGGTGTTGCCTGTGAGAAACCGCTTGGAAGAACAGTAAAAGAAGCACAAAGAATGGTCGAGCTTGTTAAAGAAGCCGGTCTTCTCCACGGATATTTGGAAGATCTGTGTTTTGCTCCTTCCGTGGTCCGCGGCAGGGATATCATCTGGAGACGCGGTGCTGCGAATGTCGGGAGACCTTATCTTGCAAGATGCATAGGGGAACACGGGGGTCCGCATGAATCCTGGTTCTGGGACGGCAAAAAACAGGGCGGCGGCGTTTTGAACGATATGATGTGCCATACTCTGGAGGCAGCACGACTGCTGTTAACGGAACCCGGAAAAAAGAAAACATCCATTAAGCCAATAAATGTCACGTGTGAGATTGCAAGTTTGAAATGGACGAGACCTGAATATACAAAAATATTGAAGGCAAAATCGGGCGGGAAAATCAACTATAAAAAAATGCCGTCGGAAGATTATGCCCGCGCGACGATTGTATTTGAATCACCGGAAAAACTTCCACTGATTGCAGAGATTACAACTTCCTGGAGTTTTAACGGACCGGGACTGAAACTCGGATTTGAATTACTGGGACCTGAATACAGCATGCAGATTGATACATTGACACCTGATCTTTACGTATTTTTCAGCCGAAACATAAAGGGCAAGAAAGGTAAAGATTTCGTTCAAAAGCAGGCTGCGGAGCAGGGATTGATGCCTGTTGTTACAGATGAAGAGATAGTTTACGGATATACGGATGAAAACAGACACATGGTAAACTGTTTTCTTAACGGCAAACTACCCGATGAAAACTTTGAAGACGGATTACTTGTCCAAAAGATACTTGCCACCTGTCATATGGCGGCAGAGAGGGGAGAAAAGGTACATTTCCCGCCCGAAGGACTCGATGATTTCGTCCCAAAGGTCGCAAGAGGAAAATGGAAAGCAAAGAGTATCTTAAAAGAGGGGCATTAGGATTACATATAAAGTAAATGTAACATTTATAAAAAGGTCAAATAATTTCTCATCTCCAATTATCCAACCTTTTTGACTATTGAAACTTTTTTATAATTTTTTATGATGATATTAAATAGGGGGAACCTTTTTTACAATTATTTTACTAGTTTTTAAGTTAATTTAATACAAAATCTTTTAATAAATGGACATTCTTTTTTAAATTATACAGCAATGTATATCCGAAATCCCTCGGGTATAACACCAAAATGGAAGGATATGCGAACTTGTTAGGATATAAACATTAGTGAAATTAACTGTTAACATACATAGTGAGATAATTTCATGAATACACGAATAAAGGCACTACTTAAAAATGGACTATCTAAGTTTATCTACCAAATCCATGGATTATATTCCACACCTCTATGGGATGATGATGACCATTTCAATGAATTGATGAGACAAATCACCGAATATACGCTCATTGATAAGGTAAGATGCTTTATGATTTATCAATATGCCAGACAGGTTGCTACCCTTTCAGGTGATGTTGCTGAAGTTGGTGTCTATAGGGGAGGTACGGCAAGACTGTTAGCCAAAACGTTCGAGGAGAAAAACAAGACTGTACATTTGTTTGATACATTTTCTGGAATGCCATCAACTAATCCCAGTAAAGACCTCCATAAAGAAGGAGATTTGAATGATACATCACTTGAAAGGGTTGAGACTTACTTATATGACTGTAAAAATGTATGTTTCTATCCGGGTTTGTTTCCGACTACCTCAAAACCCATAGAAAATATACTTTTTTGCCTGGTCCACATTGATGTGGACATATATAAATCTATTGCGGATAGTTGTAAGTTCTTTTATCCAAGATTGGAAATAGGGGGAATAATGGTCTTTGACGACTATGGGTCCTTTAGCTGTCCTGGTGTAAAATTGGCAGTCGACGAGTTTTTTTCAGATAAACCAGAAAATCCATGCTATTTGCCAACTGGTCAGTGCATTGTCATTCGACTATAGATAAAAGTTGAAGTTGAAAAATGTGAATGTAAATAATGTTTAACAGCGTGTTTGTGATTCTTTCGATAAATAAGAATTCACCGAATCATCTTCGGAACTTTGTAAACACATGATATGTAAGCATAGATGTCGAAAGAGACTTTTATTAAACTATTTCAACTATGATATTCGCTCTATTATCAAGAGTCTATCACTTTTTCATCTCCCGAAGCCGAAAGTAGACTATAAATTATGCAACAATGCTGGGGACTGTGTATTGGTCTGTCCTGAAGCAGCCATCAATACATCTAAATTCACATTTATAAATTATTCAAAGTGTACTAGATGTATGTTATGCTATGAGAAATGCAGCAATCATGCTGTTTTAATATCACGTCTCCCAATGTGAACTCTTAGAATCAGAAATTTGTACTTTTCAGTCGTTGGTAAAAAATAATACTGTAGGAATTTGATAAATCAAATTCCTTTGTTTGTCATTTTATATATTACAAATAAATATTTTTTCATCAAGGAAGAGACAATTAATACAAATTTGTTTGGATATTAATGATTTCTCTAATTAAGTAATAAACTCTTTATTTAAGAAAATTGAAAATCAGTTATAATTCACATATATAATATAGAAATTTAATAAAAATTATGTCAGATAAGTCCTATCGCTCAAGGATAAAAATACCTGTCATTCTGGCTATTATTATGCCCATGCTTATAGGTTTGTTTTTTTTATTAAAAAGTAAATATGAATTACCTGCACTTTTTTTATTCTCAATTTCCGCAAACTCTTTTATACCGTTTCCGCACGAACCGATAGTAATTTATTATGGCAAAATGTATTCTCCTTTCATCGTATCTATTATATGCGGCACAGCGAACTGTATAAGTTCTGTGATTGATTACGTGGTTTTTGAGATAATCTTTTCTCATAAAAAGATTACGGAACTAAAAGGAAAAAACAAACTTTATAAATATGCAGAGCACTATTTTAGTCAAACTCCTTTCTGGACAATGGTATTTGCTGGATTTTCTCCGATTCCTTTTTATCCGTTCAGAGTTATAGCTGTTGCTTCAGGATATTATAAATGGAAATATGTTATATCAACTTTTATAGGCAGAGTACCGCGATATTATATACTTGCTTGGATTGGAAATAAATACTTTATCGATATACGGTACATTATTATCCTATTTTTTGTTATGATAATTCCACCTCTAATCAAGATTATCCGTTCGAGGTTTCATATAAATGAATTATAACAAATGTATAATCCTTTTATTTGATGGTGCAAGATTTGATGTCTTTAATAATCTAAAATATTATCAATAAAAAAAGTCGGATAATCTTCAATTGATAAATTACCTGACTTTTGTTTTATCTTCCAATTTATTTATAGAATAATTTCGTTACTTCACTGTTTTTATCTCTATATCCTTAAACCAGACATTGTATTCTTCGTGTTCCACTCTGACTAATTCTGATTTAATAACATGAACCTGAAGACCAACGACACCTTTCAATGACTTTGTATCTTTTGCTTCCGCGACTTTTTCTCCATTTATGTAGACAGCTGTATGCGGACCTTCCGTATAAATAACGTATTCATTCCACTCGTCTGGCTTCAGTTTTCCTCCATAGGCTCGTCCAACGTTATATATACTACCGGAAGGATTGCCAATTCCTGGTTGGTCGAAGTTATAAATTTGAATTTCGTATCCTCCGAATGCCGGATTCAGTTTGTCATTTTTACTCGCAGCATCCCATGTCCGCTCGTTTGGGTCCACCGGCACTGGAAAACGAATTGTAAGACCGCTGTTCCCGCCTTTTGTAATTTTTACTTTTAAGCGATAGATAAAATCGGAAAATTCTTCTTCCGTAAGTAACCATCCCATTCCTTCTTTAATTTTTCCTTCAATAACTCCATTGACAACTTTCCACTCTCCACCCCATAAAACCTGCCATCCGTCGAGGTCTTTCCCATTAAACAATTTTTTAAATTCACCCGGTGCATTTGTCAACCGTTCCTCTAATGCTGGTCCAAGCGATCCTTTTGCAGGAAATGTTTTTATCTGAATATCTTTAAAACGAGCCACTGATTTTTCATCATGCAGCTGTAAACCGAGCAGACCCTTAAGCGACTTTCTATCAAAACACTCAGCAACCTTATATCCATTTTCTTTTATAACTATATGTTCACCAACTGCACTGATTTCATAATCATTCCACTCTCCTTCTTTTCCCACGACCGTCTCTTGAGGTGTATATGCACCGATTATCGAATATGCCGGCGCAATATCATAGATACTGCCGGTAGGATTCTTATCATTGTTGAAATCAATCTGTATCTCATATCCCGAATCAGCAGGTTTTGTTTTATCATCTGATGGGACACGAATGCAGACGCCGCTGTTACCGCCCTTATTAATCATAAATTTTAACCTTAATTCAAAATCTTCATATTCCTTCTCTGTAAAAATCCAGCTCCCGCCGGGATTTTCATTATCCCAGCTTATAACTATCTCTCCATTCTCGACCTTCCAGACACCCTTATCGGGCACCTGCCAGCCGGATAAATCCTTCCCATTAAAAAGCGAAATCCACTCGCCATGTTTTTCTTTTGCACAACTAAAGGAAAAAATCAGTGAAACGACAAACAAAACCGTAACTGCTCCTCCCAAAAATGGTAAAATCTTTTTTGTAAACAGGGTATTCATAATACCTCCATTTGAAAATATTATACCTTAATTGAAATATATTAACTTTTTTAAAAGATTTGACGAATAAAAGTAGAAATATTTTGAAAATTATTGATAAGATATATCTTTCTATCCCAGCCGATTCTAAAATAATAAATATTTATATATAATTCAAATGTTTTTTATTAAATCGTTAAATGGTCGAAAACATTGAAAATCATAAGTATTTTTTCTTGAAAAACGTTTTTGAGAAATGTTTAATCTTATATAAACAGATGATATACGAATTTGACCATAAGTATGCGGTCTTGAATGTCTATTCTCGGAGTGTCCGGATTGCGGTTTTCATTATAAACGATATAGAAATTATTGGCAGAGTTAAGAATATAATGGAATAAAATATTTGTGGAGAGTCTTTTATCGAGGTCGTTCCACTGAATATATGTTTTTATATACATATCAGGGTCGAACATATATGTTAATCTTGTGCTTAATACATTGGAATAAAAATATCCGAACGGCAGCATAACATGATTATAGTCGTAGTAAGCATCTATATTAAAATGTGAAGAGGGTTTG
>JAUVVT010000331.1 GCA_030604505.1 bacterium
TAATTATAAATGGTTCTATTATGACAGCTTTAATTCAGGGCTTGTTGATGATAACGTTTTATCCATTGCTATAGATGAAAAAACTGGTAATATATATTTTGGAACTGAGAAAGGGATATCCCTGGCAAAGACTACATATTCAAAACCTGATGAAAGTATTGCAGAACTGATTGTTTTCCCTAATCCATTTATACCGGCCGAGAATAACAATCGTCTTATTATCGGCAATCTGGTTTTTGAATCATCGGTAAAAATATTTACTTCTTCCGGCAGACTGATTAGAGAGCTTACGGAAGAAAACGGAGAAATGTTCGGATCCAAGGCGTTCTGGAACGGAAAAGACCTTAATGGCAATCCGGTTTCGTCAGGGATATATATTCTTATTTCATATAATCAAGAAGGGAAAATCAAGAAAGGCAAAGTAGCACTAATTAAAAAATAACTTACTTCTTTTGAAAAAGAAGTAAGCAATCCAAAGGACCTGCCTCTGGCGGGGAAAACTTTAATTATGTTAAAACGTTTATACATTCAAGATTATGCAATTATTGACAGGGTAGAAGTGGTGTTTGATGACGGATTGAATGTGTTAACAGGAGAAACCGGCGCCGGAAAGTCCATATTAATAGGTGCATTCGGACTTTTGCTTGGTGAACATTTTAACACAGATTTTATCCGTAAGGGTGCTGAAAAAACAATTGTCGAAGGAGAATTTTGTTTAAAGGAAACGGATAAGTTTAAAGAATTTTTAGAAAAGATTGAAATAACTGATATTGATGAGGTAACAATAATAAGAAGAGAAGTTAATAAAAGCGGCAAAAGCCGAATTTTTATAAATGACAGCCCTGTAAAATTAAAGACTATTAAAGAATTTGGTGATTTACTTGTCGACCTCCACGGGCAGCATGAACATCAATCGTTAGTAAAAAATGAATTTTATTATGGATTACTGGACAAATATGGAAAATTGGATGTACTCAGCAATACGGTAAAAAATTTATTTTACGAAGCAAAAATATTAGAAGCTGAAAAAAAGAAACTTATAAAAGATTCGCAAATCAACAAAGAAAAGCGCGGGATGCTCGAATTTCAATTAAAAGAAATACAAACAGTAAATCCAATAATAGATGAAGATAAGGAGCTTGAGCGCGAATTAAAGATAACTGAAAACTTTGAAAAAATCTGGGAACTTACAAACAAGAGCTTTCAGATTCTCGATGGAGAGGTCGATTCTGTTACTGAAAAAATAGCAGTGGTTTTGAATAATCTTGAGGAATTAATAAAAATAGACAGTAAGTTTAATGAGGTTAAAAAATACATTGAATCTACATTAATTGAAGTGCGGGAATCTGTTCAATTTTTCAGTGGCTATACAAACCAGAGTGCTTTTAGTCCAGAACGACTTGAAGAAATAAGAATGAGACTGAATCAATTGTATAATCTGAAAAGAAAATATGGAGGAAATATTGCTGATATTCTTAAAAGAAAGAAATCGATTGAATATGAATTGAAAACCTGTAAAAATATCGAAGAAAGAATTAGCAGCGTTGATATAAATATTAAAGAAAAATTAAAAAAACTCGGTGAATTATCGGGAGAACTATCTGAAAAGAGAAAAAAGACTGCCACGAAAATGGGAAAATCAATCACAGGGTTACTGCGGAACTTGGGTATGGAATCAGGTTTATTCGCTGTTGATGTTTTACAAAGGGAATCACAGGATGGAATTGTTGAAATTAACAGGAAGAGATATTTTGTCGACCATCACGGGATTGATAAGATAGAGTTCCTTGTTGCAACAAACAAAGGCGAAGACCTCAAACCCCTTGCCAGAATAGCATCAATGGGGGAAATATCAAGGATTGTTCTTGCTGTAAAATCGATTCTTTCCGATTCTGATGAAATTCCTGTATTAATTTTTGATGAAATTGATGTTGGTATCTCTGGAAGAATTGCAACTGCAGTTGCAAAAAAATTAAAAGAACTTGCACGTTTTCACCAGATTATTTGTATTACACACATACCGCAGATTGCAAGTGCAGGGAATACTCATTTTTCTGCTGTTAAAAAAGAAAAGGAAAACCGTGTTTTCACTAAGATCAAAAAACTTAAATTTGAAGAGCGGAAAAACGAAATTGCAAAGCTGCTCGGGGGTGAAAAAATAACAGAGATAAATCTAAAAAATGCAGAAGAACTATTAAAAGAAGGAAGAAATCTTTAAATATGGATAAAATAGTAATAATAGGCGGGAACAATTTAAGTGGAGAGGTTGTCGTAAGCGGTTCAAAAAATGCAGCCTTACCTATAATGGCAGCCGTTCTGCTTGCATCCGGAGAATATGAACTCGATAATGTTCCTGAACTCAATGATATTACATCTATGTCTAAATTACTCGAAGTGATAGGTGCCGAAGTTAAATTTTCACAACATAGACTGAATATTAAAACGACTGAATGTGATACTTTCGAAGCCCCTTATGATTTAGTCAAAAAGATGAGGGCGTCGATATATGTTCTTGGACCTCTTGTCGGCAGGTTTGGATATGCAAAAGTTTCCCTTCCCGGCGGGTGTGCATGGGGACCAAGACCCATAAACCTCCACCTTGAAGGACTAAAAAGATTAGGAGTGGATATTTCTCTTGAAGAGGGCTACATTATTGCCAGATCAAAAAAATTAAAAGGAAATGTAATTGAATTTGACATAACAACGGTCGGCGGAACAGCAAATATAATGATGGCTGCTGTTCTTGCAAAGGGAAACACAGTTATTGAGAATGCAGCAAAAGAACCCGAAATTGTCACATTGGCGAATTTCCTTATTAAAATGAGCGCAAAAATTAACGGAGCCGGTACAGACAGAATTGAGATTGAGGGCGTAAATGAACTGTATTCTGTAAATGATACTATAATTCCCGATAGAATTGAAGCCGCTACTTTTATTGCATCAGCAGCAATAACAAAAGGAAAAATTACGATAAAAAAATCAAATCCAGAGCATCTCAATTTTATAATTTTAAAGTTTGAAGAGGCAGGGATCAAGTTTAATATAAAAGATTCTGATATTGTAGTTGATACCCCGGATAAACTGAAACCAGTGAATATTACAACAAATCCTTATCCGGGCTTTCCCACAGATATGCAAGCACAGTGGACTGCTTTGATGAGTGTTACTCCTGGAATGAGCGTTGTAAAAGATACAATTTATTATGATAGATTCAGTCATGTTCCTGAATTGAAAAGGCTCGGGGCGGATATTAAGGTTGAAAATAACAGCGCTATTATAAAAGGTGTTAGCGAACTTAAAGGAGCGTCGGTTATGTCCACCGATTTAAGAGCTTCTGCTTCTCTAATTATTGCAGGACTTGCCGCTAAAGGAAGAACCGATGTCTTAAGGGTCTACCATATCGACAGAGGATATGAAAGAATAGAAGAAAAATTAAAAAAACTCGGCGCACAAATATGGCGAGAAAAAACATAAATTACTTCTTTTGAAAAAAAATCCTGCTTTCTTTAAAAAGAAAGTAGGCTCCGCCAAGTGCGGATCCACCTCTGGCGGAAAAGAAATTTACTGTTAGATGATAAAGATTTTAAAAGTAAATAAAAAAGGAACTGGTTGGGAGGCTGGTTTAAGAAAGGGTGACAGAATTATTTCGATAAATGATGATA
>JAUVVT010000152.1 GCA_030604505.1 bacterium
ATTTATTGCCACTTTTACTCTTCCAATATAGCTATTCGTTTACAACGAGTCTACCTGTACATAATCAAAACAAAAGATTTCCTTGAAGCAAAGAAGATGGTTTTAATAAGATAAGTTTTTTTAACAACTAAAAATATAATGGAATATAGAAATAATGGATGCAAGGTCTGAAAAGGCGATAGAGTTTGATAAGATAAGGATATTGGTTTCCGAATGTACTATTTCAGAGATGGGTAAAAGACTTGCCCTCGAAATAGAACCATATAACGATAAGGATATTATCAGGAAGAGATTAAGGATAGTTACCCAGTTCAAGGAACTAATCGAAAAAAAAGAAAGATTTCCTATCTATGGATTAAAAGATATATCTGCTGCACTAAAAAAAGCCCGGACAAAGGGGGCAGCATTGGAACCTTCCGAAATTTATGATGTTGCTGTCAATCTTGAAATCGGCAAAAATATTAAGTCTTTTTTTCATACCAGAAAAGACGAATATCCTGAACTTTATCCTATCGTTCAGAATATAAAATCCCTAAAAAATCTTTGCGAAGATATTATAAGGTCTATTGACGAAGAGGGCTTTGTCCGTGATTCTGCCTCCATTGAACTCAAAAAGATAAGGAAAGAAATTATAAAAAAAGAGGAAGATATCAGGAAAAGACTCGAAAAGATTTTGAAACAGTGTGCAAAACTGAGATATACAAGAGAAGATATAGTCACAATAAAAGACGGACGGGGCGTGCTCCCGGTAAAAGAGGAATTTACTTCAAAAATAAATGGGATTGTGCATCACAGGTCATCCACCGGTGCCACTTTTTTTGTTGAGCCGATGGAAATTGTCCAGATGAACAATTCTCTTGAGGAGGTGAGATTAAAAGAGGACAGGGAAATAAGGAGGATATTAAAAGCGTTTACTGATGAAATCAGAAAAAATTCAGATGATATAATAATCAATAATGGGATTTTAGCTGAAGTCGACCTGTATCATGCTTTGGGGACTTTTTCAATAAAAATCGAAGGTTCAGAACCGGTTATAAATGATGTTTCGACTTTGGAGATAAAAAACGGCAGGCATCCCCTTTTGCTGCTAAAGAAGAAGGATGAAACAGTTCCGCTTTCAGTTGAAATAGGAAAAACGTTTAAGACTCTGATAATTTCCGGACCTAATGCAGGCGGGAAGACGGTTGCCCTAAAAACAATCGGAATTCTGTCATTGATGGCTCAGAGCGGGATTCACGTGCCCGCTGATGATGATTCAAGGTTTCCCGTTTTCAACCAGATTTACTGTGATATAGGTGATGAGCAATCCATTGATAAAGACTTGAGTACATTTTCATCTCACCTTGAGCGGTATAAACAGTATGTTTCCGATGTGTCGGAATTTAATCTTACATTAATTGATGAAATAGGTACAGGAACCGATCCAAAAGAGGGGAGTTCTCTTGCGATGGCAATTCTTGAAAAATTGACTGATTCATGTGTATTGACCGTAGCGACAACTCACCAAAGCGTATTAAAGGTATTTGCGGCTGATAAAGACGGAATTGAAAACGGGTCAATGATATTTGACGAGAAGAACCTCAAGCCCACATATATATTTAAGCAGGGTATCCCGGGAAGCAGCTATGCTTTTGAAATATCAAGGCGGCTTGAGTTTCCTGAAGATATAATTGAACGGTCAAAGGAATTAGTCGGGAAGCAGGAAAACAGAATTGAAAATATGATAAGAGAACTTCAGGAAAAGATAAAATATATCTCTGAGGAGAAAAACCGCATCAATATTAAGAAAACCGAGCTTGACGGCTTAACTAAATTATATCAGGGAAAAGTTTCACAGTTAAAAGAGTTTGCAAGAGATAAAAAAGAGGAGGCTCTAAAGGAGGCAGAAAAAATACTTGAGAGCTCAAATCAGGCAGTTGAAATGGCTATCAGAGAGATAAAAAGTTCTGCTGCAAAAAAAGAATCCATAAAAAAAGCGAAGGATATTATAAAAAACCAGAAAAAATATGTAAAGCAGGAATTAAAAGAGATAAAAAAACCTGCTGGAAAAACGGAAAGTTTTACCATAGGGGATATGGTGAGGTATGAGGATTTGAATATGAAGGGTGTGGTTTTATCCGAGCCGGATTCTTCAAGCAGGGTGAGAATAGAAATTGGGAATAAAAAAATTGAAGTTGATATTGAAAAACTGAAAAAAACTGACAAGTCGGATAAGGAGGAATTAATAATTATTGACCATATCCCGAATATTGAAATTGAAGACCAGATTGATTTACGGGGAATGGATTCTATTGACGCAGTTCAAGCTTTGGAAAGATATCTCGATGAAGCAAGGATTATGAACTTTAGTCAAATAAGAATAATACACGGAAAGGGTGAGGGTATCCTGCGTAAGAAAGTTAATGAATATCTTAAAAATCATCCTAAAATAAAATCAAAGAGAGCCGCTCAATGGAACGAAGGCGGCGACGGTGTTACCATTGTGGAGATTTAGTTATTTTTTTCAAAAGGAGCGCCTAAGAAAACTTTATAATTGTTTAAATACTGATGAAAGGAAACAGATAATGAACCGTTTGTCAATTATTATAATAAGTTTCTTTGTTACAGTGAGTATATTCGGAATAACAAAGAACTCATACGGACAGGAAGTTGTTCATTTGTTTAATGGAAAGAACTTAGATGGTTTCTACATTCTTACTCGTGATTATTTAACTAAGGCTGAAAGAAAAATAAATGAAGATCCAAATCAAGTTTTTACTATACAGAATGGAACGATCCGTGTGTCGGGTCAAGATTATGGATATTTTATTACAAAAGATGGTTATGAAAATTATCGGCTTGTAGTTGAATGGAAATGGGGAGATGAAACATGGGAGCCGCGCAAAGATAGAGCACGCGATAGTGGAATTCTTGTTCACTGTGTTGGACCCGACAAGGTATGGAAAAAATCTATAGAATATCAGATAATTGAAGGAGGAACAGGGGATTTCATCGGGGTGGATGGTGGAACACTAAAAAGAGGAAAAGAATCAGGCAGGCGGTTTGACAGATATAATAAAGGTCAATGGGAGGACATAAAAGGGTTCCGCCAAAAAGTGAATGAAGTCGAAAAACCGCATGGTGAGTGGAATATTTCAGAAATTATCTGTGATGGTAGTAAAATTACCAATATTCTGAATGGTAATGTAGTCAATGAAGGATATAATGCTGAACCGCATAAGGGACAGATATTATTTCAATCAGAGGGAGCAGAAATCTTTTTTCGGCGAATTGATTTATATCCTTTTTCATCTTTAAAAACAACAGAATTCCGTTCTGCCAAGCCGATTTGGCCCAGCGGTATGGAAAAAGAAAAAAATCTTACCGTTGGGTTCAGGGCGATATTCAATGCTCCGAAGAATGGAAAAGCTGTTCTGCGCATAACCGGTTCTACTGTTTACCGGATTTTTGTTAATGGTAAATTCAGTGGTTACGGACCGGCACGCGGTCCACATAATTATTACCGGGTCGATGAATGGGATATTTCAGCAGACCTTCTGCCCGGAGAGAATTTAGTGGCGATAGAAATCGCCGGTTACAATGTAAACAGCTATTATACTATTAATCAGCCTTCATTTATACAGGCTGAGGTTTTTTCTGAAGGTAAGGTTTTAGCATCAACCAGAGGAGAAGGCACAAACTTTGATGCTGTTATACTCAAAGAACGTGTACAAAAGGTTCAGCGCTACAGCTTTCAGCGTCCATTTTCGGAGGTTTACAGACTTACGCCAAAATTTAACCGCTGGCGAAAAGATATTTCTGCAAACATTGGCAAAGTAACCTGTTCTATTCTTCCAAAAAAGCGTCTTATCCCAAGACGGGTGCCTTACCCAAAATTTTACATTCGACCGGTATTGTGGGATGTTTCATACGGAAAAACGGAGAAAAAAGCAGCAGTGGGCAAGCTCTGGAAGAGCCGTTCTCTAACGGGTATTGGTCCGAATCTTGGCGGATTCTATGAAAAAGAACTTAAGGTAATTCCATCAATAGAACTGCAAAAAATTGCGACAGTCCCAACTGCTGAAATTAATCAGCCGTATGAATGGGGAACAAAGCTGAGTCTTAAAAATGATTCGTATCATATTTTTGACTTTGGCACGAATTTAACCGGATTTTTGGGGGCAAAGGTTACTTGTAGAGAAAAAGCACGCCTATTTTTTACTTTTGATGAGATTTTACATAATGGGGATGTAGATTTCAAACGTCTGGGCTGTGTGAATATTGTGGAATATCAAATGTCTGCCGGTGTTTATGAGTTAGAAACATTTGAACCATATACCCTTCGCTATTTGAAGCTGATTGCAGTTGATGGCGAGTGTGAAATTGAAGATATCTATCTCCGCGACTTTGCAAATCCGGAAAGTTACAATGCTCATTTCGCCGCAAGTGATGAGAGATTGAATCTGCTTTTTGCTGCCGGAAGGGAGACATTCAGACAGAATGCCTTGGACATATTTATGGACTGTCCATCGCGAGAAAGAGCTGCTTGGCTGTGTGACAGCTATTTTACGGCACGGGCAGGGTTCGATCTTTGCGGTAATACGGTGGTCGAGAAAAATTTTATAGAAAATTACCTGCTGCCCGAAGAGTTTACCGATTTACCTGATGGTATGCTTCCGATGTGTTATCCTGCCGACCATCCCGGCGGCAGATTTATTCCGAATTGGGCAATGTGGTTTGTAGTCCAACTTGAAGAATATCTCCAAAGGAGCGGCGACCGCAGGACTGTTAACGCATTTAAACAAAAGGTCATGAAACTCTTCGAATATTTCAGAAAATTTCAAAATAAAGATGGTCTACTTGAAAAGCTTGAAAGCTGGGTGTTTGTGGAGTGGTCTAAGGCGAATGATTTTGTTCAGGATGTTAACTATCCGTCAAATATGCTATATGCAGCAGCACTGTCAGCAGCAGGGAGAATGTATAATATGCCCGAGTTATTGAAGGAAGCAGAAAAGATTCGTGAAGTAATTCGCAGGCAGTCGTTTGACGGTGAATTTTTTGTTGATAATGCTGTCAGAAAAAATGGGAAACTGGAAATTATGCGCAACCGCAGTGAAGTCTGCCAATATTTTGCTTTTTACTTTGATACTGCAGATACTGAAAAACATAATAATCTCTGGTGGAATCTATGTGAAAAGTTTGGTCCTGAGCGTAAGCAGACAAAGGAATTTCCCGAAATTCACCAGGCAAATTCATTTGTGGGGAATGTTGTTCGTTTGGAGATACTTTCTCGATACGGTCTCTGTCAGCAGATTCTTGATGAATCGATTGCTTATCTTCTTTATATGGCTGACAGAACGGGAACCCTATGGGAAAATGTCGATGTACGTGCAAGCTGTAATCATGGTTTTGCTTCACATATTGTTCATATTCTCTACCGCGATGTTCTGGGAATCTACCGGATTGATATAGTCGATAAAACAGTAAAGCTGCGGTTCAGTGACCTTCGTTTGAACTGGTGCGAAGGTATAATACCATTAGAAGAGGGAAATATTGAACTCAAATGGAAGAAAGACGGGGGAAAGATTCTTTACCAGGTAAAAGTCCCTGCCGGTTTTACATTGGAAGTCGAAAACATCAGCAGTAATAAATTAGTCAGATTGCCGTAGTTGGTGTTGTCACCAATAGAAAAAACAAGTGTGTTAGTCTTGTGACCAACACACAGCTTAAAGGGAATTTTTATGAAAGAGATAATAGGTCGTTGTGGTTACAAATGCAACCTTTGTCCTGCTTATAAAAAAAATATAAATGGTCCAG
>JAUVVT010000208.1 GCA_030604505.1 bacterium
AAACCTTCATTCCGAACAAGGATAGGAATTGCAGTAAGGGAAATTATATCAAATAATTTTGCAGAGGTAGGATATACCGATAATCCGGATACACCTGAAATTGAAAAGTATAAAATTGAAACTGGTATGACTTCTGTAACCGCATTTTATAAAAAAATTGGAGAAAATTTACTGGTAGATTCCAAACTGGAAATGTTTTCGACATTGGATGAAATCAGAAATATAGATATAAAATTTGAGAACACAATAACTGCACAGGTATCAAAATATATAGGAGTAAAATTTGAGGTATTAATCTATTATGACGAGGATGTTTCCAGGACTTTTCAAATAAAACAGACGCTCGGGATCGGATTTTCATATAATTTGTTTTGATTATTTTATTGAATATTTCGTATTTACAATCCCCTTTACCCCCCTTTTTTACGGAGGATTATTCTGTCTGAAATTTGTTAATCATACTAAAAATTATATTTAATTTCAACGAATAACTCCTACGGTTGTTCGGACGGTTTCACCTTCTAAATTCTCAAACACACCGATATAATAACCTGCTTCTTTATTATCCCTGGTTAATAATTCAAGATATTTATCAAAAATTTTTTTATGCGGTTCCCGGATTGTTTTATTATTTAATATTTCAACATCTTCTGTATCGAGGGGAAATTTTTCCAGTTTTTTTAACTTCTTCGTTTTCAGAACATAATACATTGTAACAGCGCTAAACTGTTCCTTCAACTTAATTTCTTTAAATGTCTGGGCAAGAAATTTATCGATTTTGTCCACAACTGTTTTTATAAATTCTTTATCTTCACCCAGGATAATATCTTTTATTTCCTGGTCAGAGAACAATATTTTAAATGCTCCCAAAAAGTCTTTTATTTGTTCTTCGTTCACTTTCATATTAAATACCTGTGTCGTATAATTCAGAAACTCCAACGTTATAAGCTATGATTATGTGGGGACAACTCGCGAACTGCCCATAATTCGTAAATCAAACCAAATCCTTTCCTGTAGTTGTCATTACAAATTTTCCGTGTTTTACTCCTTTTAATCCTATCAGCATATCCACCAGATGAGTTATTTTTTTAACTTCACCTTTTACAATTATTACTTCGAGGCAGTTATCTCCGTCAAGATGGATATGCGTGGTCGAAACGATATTTTTTGCCATTTTATGCTGGATGTCATTTAATTTATCAGAAATGCCTCTTTTATGATGGTTATAAACAATCGTAACAGTCCCGACCTTTTCGCCCCTTCCCTTTTTCCATTCTTCGCTTACCAGTTCTTCCCGGATAAAATCGCGAATTGCCTCTGAACGGTTTTTGTATCCCTTTTCTGAAATAAGCTTATCAAATTTATCCAGCAGGATTTCATCCATTGAAACGCCAAATCTCTTCAAAATGCCCATAAAACTCCCATAATTTTTTTATTTATAATGTATAATATTTTGCTGAATTTTCAAATATTTTTTTAAAAAAATAATTATTTGATTTTTGTAAAAATATTATTAATTTAGTTACAATTTAAATTTTTTATGGTGGACGTTATTACGTACTCTAAATAATTCATTAAAATTTAAATACATACGATTACAAAAATGCTGACTGCATTAAAAAGAAGTTTCAAAGGCGGTGTTCATCCACCTGAAAACAAAAAATATACCGAATCAAAGGCGATAGAGGAAATTCCCCTGCCTGAAAAGGTTATAATTCCCCTTCAACAGCATATTGGCAAGCCCTCGAAAGCCATTGTTGAAAAAGGAGCCGAGGTAAAAGCAGGGGATCCGATAAGTGAAGCAGGCGGATTTGTATCTGTGCCGTGTCATGCTTCGATATCGGGAACTGTTAAATCCATTGAACCGCATATTCATCCTCTCGGCGAAAAGATACCTTCTGTTATTATCGAAAGCAACGGTGAAGACCAAATCTCCGACAATATTACATTCAATTCTGATTATATGAGTCTTTCTGGTGAAGAGATGAAAAATCTGATTTATGGAGCCGGAATTGCAGGAATGGGCGGTGCGACATTTCCCACTCATGTGAAACTTTCTCCCCCCCCGGAAAAAAAGATTAACACGGTTATATTGAATGGGGCAGAATGTGAACCATACCTGACAAGCGACCACAGATTGATGCTCGAAAATACCGAAGAAATCATAGAGGGCTTCAGGATTATTATGAAAATCCTCGACGTAAAGAGAGGGATAATCGGTATAGAAAATAATAAACCCGATTCGATTAAAAAGATGGAAGATATTTCGGCGAAGTTTCCTGAAATAAGTGTTGTTTCACTGAACGTCAAGTACCCGCAGGGTGCCGAAAAACAGTTGATATATGCTTTGACTAAAAGAAAGGTTCCTGCCGGCAAACTTCCGATGGAGGTTGGCTGTATTGTTCAGAATGTGGGGACTGCAAAAGCTGTTTATGATGCCGTTGCTTATAAAAGACCGTTAATCGACAGAATTGTCACGGTAGCGGGGTGTGTAACGTATCAGAAAAATTTAAAGGTAAGGATTGGTACTCCGCTACAACACCTGATTGATTACTGCGGGGGTTTTGAGGGTTCACCAAAAAAGATAATTATGGGCGGACCGATGATGGGTTTAGCCCTTCATTCGCTCGATACTCCAGTGATTAAAGGGACTTCCGGCATCTTAATGCTGAGAGACGACCAGGTTAGTGCTGTGAAAACGACCGCGTGTTTAAACTGCGGCAAATGTGTTGAAATTTGCCCGATGAACCTGATGCCGAATATTATTGCCGGTTTTGCAAAATATGAAAGATGGGACGACGCAAAAGATGCATTCGCACTTGACTGTATCGAATGCGGATGCTGTTCATATATATGTCCTGCAAAGATAACACTTGTCCAAAACATAAAATATGCAAAGTTTAAAATAATGGAGGATTCGAAATAACTTATTTCTTTTAGAAAAAGAAGTAAGCAGACACCTTTTTTGAAAAAAAGGTGTTCCAAAAAACTTAAACCTAAATTTTCTTTGTTACTTTCTTTTTTAAAAGAAAGTAAATTTTTTTCATAATTTAAAAAACAGAAAATTGATGGAAGATAAAGAAATAACGCAGGAAATCATATCGGTTTCATCTGCACCTCATATCAGAGGCGAAGACAGCACTCAGAGAATAATGTTTAGTGTTGTTATCGCACTGATTCCTGCTCTTTTAGGTTCCGTATATTTTTTCGGAACGAGAGCGTTATGGTTGACGTTTCTTGCCGTAATAACGGCAGTTGCAACAGAGTGGGTAATTCAAAAGTTGCGCAAAGTGGAGGTTACCGTATCCGACGGGAGTGCTATTGTAACAGGTATTCTTCTGGCATTCAATCTTCCTGGCGGAGTTCCCTGGTGGCTGCCTGTTATCGGCTCATTTTTCGCCATTGCAATAGGTAAACAGGCGTTTGGCGGATTGGGCTTTAATCCGATGAATCCGGCGCTTCTTGGAAGGGCATTCTTACTTGCCTCATGGCCCGTTCACATGACAACAGGGTGGACTGCTCCCTTATACGGCACTAAATCCGGCATTTCAACCGTGACGGAAGCCACGCCACTTGCCGCATTAAAAGATGCAATAAAATACCTAAATGTCGAAGACAAAGCTCAACAGTCTGCTGAAACTATTGCAGCAATTAAAGGTTCGTATGGAAATCTCTTATGGGGTAAGGTGGGGGGATGCATCGGAGAAACATCTGTTATATTCATTTTAATTGGTGCTCTGTACTTGTTGTATAAGGGATATATAAATTACAGAATTCCTCTTTCATACATTGGAACCGTGGCATTATTTACGTGGATATTCGGCGGAGTTGAAGGATATTTCAGCGGGGACCCTGTTTTTCATGTTCTTGCTGGCGGATTGATTCTCGGCGCATTTTTTATGGCAACGGATATGGTAACATCACCTTCATCAATAAAAGGTCAATGGGTATTCGGTATAGGATGCGGTGTTATTACTGTTATAATACGGCTTGTTGGGGGGTATCCTGAAGGAGTATCGTATTCAATTCTCCTGATGAATCTTACAACTCCCCTTCTGGACAGATATTTAAAACATAAACCGTTCGGGAGTTAAATTTTTATGAAAAATATATTAAAACTTTCATTTATATTGGGTTGTTTCTGTATCGCTGCTGCTTTTTCATTAGCCGGTGTTAATAAAATTACAAAACCACGAATAGAATTGGAAAGAAAAAAAGCGATTAATAATGCTTTAAAATTTGTTCTGCCATACGCAAAAACCATAACGGAAAATAAAACTCCGGATGATAAAATATATTACAGCGGATTTTCCACCGAAGATACGACTCAATCTCCAACCGGATATGCATTTATTACCTATGGGCAGGGTTATTCAAGCAGAATTCAAACAATGGTCGGGATAGATAACGAAGGCATCATACAAGCTATTTCAATTCTCTTTCAGCAGGAAACACCCGGTCTCGGTGCAAAAGCAACCGAAATAAAACCGGGAGAAGAAACGCCCTGGTTTCAGCAGCAATTTGAAGGGAAATCTCCTGTTGACATAAAAGTAGATAAAGACGGAGGCGAAATCGTAAGCATAACAGGCGCTACAATTACTTCAAGAACAGTAACAACCTCTATTCAGAAAGGATTCGACTTACTTTCTTTAAAAAAGAAAGTAGGCAGACACCTTTTTTGAAAAAAAGGTGTCCCAAAAAACTTTAACCTAAATTTTTCCTCTTACGAGGAAAAATTTTTTAAGTTTCTTTCAAAGAAAGCAGAATATACGAAAGATAAGATATGGCGGATAAAAGTTTATTTACAGAATTTATAAAGGGAATTTACAAAGAAAATCCTGTGACGGCGCTGTTCCTTGGATTATGTCCCACACTTGCAGTAACAACATCGCTGATTAATGGACTGGGAATGGGGATTGCCTCC
>JAUVVT010000359.1 GCA_030604505.1 bacterium
CCCGGAGCTGCGGAATTTGTATTCCATAAACAATTCCAAAGAAAAGGAAGAAAGAGACAAACTCTTTAAGTCGATGAATGTTGATTCGATAGATATTTCTACTGACAGGTCTTATATTGAGCCGTTAATAAAATTTTTCAGAATGCGGGCGAAAAGATTTATATAAAATATTATCCGTAGATTTCACTGATTTTCAATAATAATTTTTTTAGAAAAAATAGTAAAATAATGCAATGAAAACAAAGATATTTTTTAGCTTTTTAATAATATCATTACTATACTGCGGCGGAGAAGAAAAGAATGAAATTTCCGCTGATAAGATAAGGAATTATGCCAATGAGCTGTATAATAAAGGGCTTTACGCTCAGGCAGTAGAGGAATACAGAAGATACCTTGACAATGAAAACCTCCCTGAAAGAATACAGGCAAATATAAATTATACAATTGGCAATATTTATTTCGACAGACTGAATGATTATCAAAATGCGCTTGCATATTATTTAAAGGTCAAGCATTTTTATCCTGAAAGCGAGCTTATCAACAATACAAACCAGAAGATAATTGCCTGTCTGGAAAGAATGGACAGGTCTTCAGAAGCAGGACAGGTGTTAAAAGAAACCACAAGTCTTGATAAAAGCCAAGTCCCCGAAAATAAACCCGGTGAAGTAGTTGCCGTGATTGGAGAAAGAAAAATAACACTCGGGGATATTGAATTTGAGATGAACCGCGAATTAGAAAGAACTCCGCCTGAATTACGACCGAAAGATATCGGAAAAAACGAAAAAATGGCTTTCCTTAAACAGTTTCTCACAGCGGAACTTCTTTATAATAAAGCAAAAAGAATGGGATTGGACAGGGATAAAGAAGTTATAGAAGGGGCATTTCGGTCGAAAAAGAATCTTATGGCAATGAAGCTTCTACAGGGTGAATTCAAAAATAAGATAGAGATAGACAAAGAAGACCTTGAACTTTATTATGAAAAGAACAAAGAAGAATTTGCTGAAAAAGATGAGGACGGAAAAATTAAAAAACAGAAATCTCTCGACGAAGTAAAAGAAGAAGTATATAATGCAGTTCTGTTAAAAAAACAGCAGGAAATAATGGATGATCTTTTAACTAATCTTATGGAAGCACAAGATGTAAAAATTTTTGATGATAAAATTAAATAACTTACTTCTTTTGAAAAAAGAAGTAAGCAAGAAAACTTTAAACTAAATTTCCCCTCATAAGAGGGGAAATTTAATAGTAAATTTTAGATAATATTTATGAATGTATATATTAAAAATATAATATTATTTCTGTTATTTATTATTACTCCTCTTATTGCCCAGGAGGGGCAGATTTCGATTGAATCCGGTGTCGACAGGGATGCGATAACAATCGGTGACAGGATAAAATATCAGATATCTGTTACCCATGATAAAGATATAAATGTGGAATACCCCGGACTTGGTGATAATCTGGGAGCGTTTGAGATAAAAGGTTATAATGTTTTTGAACCGGAAGAGTCCGCCAGTAAAATAACAAATAAGGTTGAATATGTCGTTACAACATTTGATACAGGAAACTACGTTATACCTTCCGTTTCAGTAAGTTATTTTTCATCGGATTCCGTTGTAAAAGAACTCATAACCGATATTATTAAAATCCGTGTAAACAGCGTAAAACCAAGCGAAGCAGAAGATATTAAAGATATTAAACCGCCTATGGAAATCGAGATTGATTATAGGAAGTATATTTATTACGGACTTGTCGGCTTGGGATTCTTACTGTTAGTTTTCTTTATATACTATTATTATAAAAAGAAGAAAAAGGGTGAAGAGATTATTCCGAAAAGAAAGAAGCCCTTAAAACCTGCACATATCGAGGCGATTGAAGAACTGGAAAAACTGAAAAACTCTAATTTACTTTCTGAAGGCAGGATAAAAGAATTTTATATTATAATATCTGAAATAATCAGAAGGTATATTGAAAGAAGATATTTTATATATGCGCTTGAGATGACGACAAGTCAGATATGCGGTGAATTGTACAGCACAGAAGCAGATAATGAAATTATCGAATTAGTTTATAAATTTCTCGGCCTGTGCGATTTTGCAAAATTTGCAAAGTATATACCTTCAGACGATGAAAATAAAAAAGCTGTGGAACAGGCATTTGATATCGTAAACAAAACAAAGTTTGACTTAACCCTTCAACCTGTTGAAGAAAAGTTAGAATAAATAATTATTATGCTGAAATTTCAAGACCCATATTTTTTAATATTTTTAGTTATATTACCATTTTTAATTTACTGGTTTTTTCGCAGAGGATATTCAAGGGGCGGTAGCATAAAATTTCCCAATCTTGATGTAGTCAAAAGGGTAAATACGAAAAGGGCAAAGCGTGCCAAAGTATTCCTTTTTATTATACGTGTTATTGCGATAATCCTTGTAATTCTTGCAATTGCCAGACCCCAGTCCGGGAGCCAGGAAGAAGAAGTTATAACAGAAGGGATTGATATAATTCTCGCTATGGATGTTTCCACATCAATGCGGGCGGAGGATTTCAAGCCAAAAAACAGGCTGCAGGCTGCGAAGGTCGTTGCTGAAGATTTTATTAAGGGAAGAACAAACGACCGCATCGGAATGGTCGTATTTGCGGGTAACAGCTTTACACAGTGTCCCCTTACGCTCGATTACAGCATAGTTCTAAAATTTCTCAGTGAAATAGAAACAGGTATGATAGAAGACGGAACCGCTATCGGAATGGCTATTGGAAACTGTGTTAATCGCTTGAAAGACAGCAAGGCAAAAAGCAAGGTGGTCATTCTTTTAACAGACGGCAGAAATAATAGAGGAGAACTCGACCCCGTCACAGCATCACACATTGCGGAAACATTCGATATAAAAATATATACAATCGGTGCCGGCAAAATCGGAGAAGCTTTATACCCTATAGATGACCCGATTTTTGGAAAGAGATATGTTAGAATGCCGGTTGAAATAGATGAAGATTTGCTTAAAAAAATTGCCGGTATCACAAAAGGTAAATTTTTCAGAGCTACAGATGAAGAAAAATTGGAACAGATTTATAAAGAAATAAGCGATATGGAAAAAACAGAAATTAAGGTCAAGCAATATACAAAATATTCGGAAAAGTTTGCCTACTTCTTGAATCCGGCTGTATTGCTGATTTTGCTAGAAATGTTTTTGGCAAATACAGTATTCAGAAAAGTACCATAAATATTCTGGAAGACTATGATAAAGGTTGCAAACTACTATTATATTTATCTCTTTGTTTTTCTGCCGATATTGATATTGTTTTATGTTTATGTATTTCGCAAAAAAAAATCGGCATTAAAAAGGTTTGGGAGTCTTGGACTCGTGAATATCCTTGCGGGTTCCACAAGCAGAAGACGGCAGTATTTAAAAGTTTTTCTATTATTATTGGGCTTTTCCTTTTTGCTTTTTGCCTTGATGAGGCCTCAAATCGG
>JAUVVT010000012.1 GCA_030604505.1 bacterium
CTGCTCTTATTGCCATAATAAACCTATTGTTTTATATGTGATAACATACAAAAATTGTTTCAGAAAGTCAAGTATCTTCAAAAAAAAATTTAATAAATTTCAATAACCAACACCCACAATCTTTCAATTATCAGAATAATTTTTCCTCATAATATTAACCAATTGATGTGCTTTTCTAATCGGCTCCGGTATCCTATATTTTTTACAGCAGCTTAGAACTATTCTCCTTGAAAAATCCAATCCTATTCTGTATCCCTGAGAAACAAATACCGGTTTAACATTCTCCCTCGTTCTTAAAACGATACCAATATTTTTATTGCTGTTAGAAAGATAAGAATAATCACCTTTTCTATTTCCTACTTCGTTATAATCGCCGTATAACTTTTTCTTCGCACATCCAATCGCAGGGATATCAAGAAAAAGCCCCAGATGAGAAGCAAGACCAATCCCCCTCGGATGTGCTATTCCGTGTCCATCGCATATCACAACATCAGGAATATTCTTCACCTTCTCAAACGCCTTCAAAAGCACCGGCACTTCCCGAAAGCTCAAAAGACCCGGAACATAAGGAAAGCTGCATTCACAAGCAGCCGTCTGTTCTTCAATCACTCCAAAATCAGGATAGCTAAATATTACTGCAGCCGAAAAAAGAATGCTTTTCCCTTTCTCAAAAGAAACATCAGTCCCGCAAATCTTTTCTATCTTAAATTCATTATCATCAAAAATTAGCCGCTTTCTCAACCGTTTTTGTATCTCAATCCCTTCCTTTGGAACAATCTCCCAAGGGTGAAGAGGTTTGTATTTCATATTATATGTATCTATCCATTTTCTTTATCGACTTAAATTTTAAAGTCTTCAACGTCATTTTTAATTTTAATAATTTTTAAAGTCTTTTTTACTCACTATAAAGATATAATAATGAATTTTGAAATTTTATAATCCAGCCATTCTTTCCGCAAGACAGGTATACCGCTTGGATATTTTATTGTTTTTAACAGCAATATTTATCGCCTTTGCCGTTCCGATAAGTATTATTAATTCCTTTGCGCGTGTAATCGCAGTATACAGCAGATTTCTCTGAAGCATAATGAAATGCTGGGTTGTAATAGGCATTATTACCGCTTTATATTCCGATCCCTGACTTTTATGGACGGTTGTTGCATACGCAAGGACTATGTCATCAAGCTCCTTAAAGTCATACAAAACCCTCCGCAGGTCATATTCAACATCAATCTGCTGATATTCAGAATCAATTGCTTTAATCCTTCCAATATCACCATTAAAAACATCCTTGTCATAATTATTTCTAATCTGCATAACCTTATCTCCGACCCTGAATCTCTTCTCACCCCTCCTTAATTCCTTTTTCTTAGCATTAAGAGCATCCTGAAGGATTGTATTAAGATTATTTGCTCCGGTATCCCCCTTATACATAGGAGTCAAAACCTGAATATCACTGATAGGATTATAACCATATCTATTCGGAAGTCTTTTAATACATAAGTCTTTGATAATTTCAGGTATCTTTGAATAATCATCTTCCTTTATGAGAAAAAAAGTATCTTCATTACGGTTGCTGATATTGGGGAACTCACCATTATTTACTCTGTGGGCATTTGAAACAATATCGCTTTTTTCTGTTTGACGGAAGATTTGGTCAAGCTTTACCAATTCGACAGTCTGTGAATCAATAATATCTCTCAGAACATTTCCCGGTCCTACTGAGGGAAGCTGGTCGGAATCACCAACAATCACAATCCTCGATTTAACCGAAATCCCGCCAAGAAGGTCATTCATCAGATATGTATCTATCATTGAACCTTCATCAATTATAATCAAATCGTCTGACAATTGATTATTCGGATTGATAGTAAATTGATTATTTCTCGGATTAAACTCCAATAATCTGTGAATAGTCTTTGCTTTTCTGCCTGTAGTCTCTTCAAGTTTTTTCGCAGCTCTTCCTGTAGGAGCTGCAAGTGTGATTCGCAATCCCTTATCATGAAAAAGACCGATTATTCCCTTGACAGTTGTTGTTTTACCCGTACCGGGACCACCTGTCATAACAAGAACACGATTGTTAAAACTCTTGATTATTGCTTCTTTCTGCATCTCCGTAAATTTTATACTTTGAAATATTTCGACTCTATCTATATATTCTTTCAATTCCTTCGGCTCAATCCTTTTTACAGGATTCTGCAGCATCCTTTTCAATTTTTCGGCAATTGAAATTTCCGCCCTGTATAAACCGGGCAGATAAATCCTTTCAGAATCCTTAATAATCTTATTCTCGGCTAAAAGCTGTTCAATCCCTTCCTTTATTAAAGATTCATCCACTGAAAGAAGCTGTTCTCCTTTCTCTATTATTTCTTCTTCAGGAAGGTAAACATGTCCCTCATTGGTTGATTCAAATAAAATATAAATAATTCCAGCCTTGATTCTGCTTATGGCGTTCTCATCATACCCTATATCCTTCGCTATCTTATCTGCTGTCCCAAAGCCAATCCCATGAATTTCATATATTAATTGATATGGGTCGTTCTTTACTATATTAATTGATTTTTTACCGAACTTACTAAATATCTTAATCGCATGGCTGGTGCTTATATTATGAGACGAAAGAAAAATCATCACATCCTTTATCGCTCTGTGCTCTTCCCATCCGCTGCGTATCATCTCAACGCGCTTATTTGCAATTCCGTCCACATCAGCAAGCTTATCAATCTCATTTTCAATTACATCAAGCGTTTTTAATTTGAAATGATTAACTATCCTTTTAGCTGTAACTGGACCAATTCCCTTGATTATTCCGGAACCTAAAAATTTTACAATCCCTTCAATAGTAACAGGATAAACCGTATTGTGTTCCGCTGCATTGAACTGATAACCATACTGGGGATGATTAATCCACTCTCCCCATACTTCAATTGTTTCCCCGACATTTATAGATGGAAAATATCCGGTAACCGTAACAACTTTTTTCCGCCGCTGTTTTATCTCCAACTTCAATACAGAATAATTATTCTCAGTATTCTGATATGTAATCCTCTCCACAACACCCGTTAATTTTTCCTTTTCAATCTCAGCCATATAATTCCTCTTACTTCAAAAAGAAGCAAGTCGGACATTTTTTTTTAAAAGGTTTTTATCTGATTTGTACAGGTACGTAATTAATCTTTAATTTCCGTTTTATAATTTCCCCGTTTCTCTTTGCAGTATCAATATCATTGAAACTCCCAAGCCAGACTCTATATTGCCGTCTCCCTTTAACAACCACTGCATTAATAGTTACATTCTTATAACCATTCTTAATCAGATAATCTGCTCTTCTTTCCGCATTATTTTTACTGCTGAATGCTCCAAATTGGATTACATATTTTCCTGTTCTCGCGGCGGGTTTTTCTCGGATAATACGTGTTGCTTTAGACGGTTTCTCATCAGGCTTGCTTGTTTCTTCTGGTGGGGCGGATGCCGGTTTAACCTTGTTACCATATACATTTCTTATAAGTTTTAGTTGTTCACCGGCTTTCTTTACATAAAGAGAATTAGGGAAATCATCTATAATCCTGTGAAGAATTTCCGATGACTTCACATAAAGTCCCTTAATATAATAATACTGTGCCACCCTCCATAGAGATTTAACAGCGGTAAGACTCTTCGAATCTTTTTCTATAACAATATTATACATCACCAAAGCTTTTTCGGCATCTTTCTCAATCAATGCCTTCAGATATAATGCAGCAGCTGTTTCTTTTTCTTCACCGGAAAGATTATCTATCGCAGCTCTAAGCTTATCAAATTGATACGTATCAGCATATTTTATCAGCAATTCCAAATTCTGTGAATATAAATCATCTATTAATAAGTTGAAAATTATACCTAAAAAAATAAACGAACATAAATAAAATTTAAATATTTTCATATTTTTGTAATTATGACTTATTCAATAAAAAGCAAAGTTTAAAGATATAATCTGATTTACTCACAGGTCCAACTTTCATCATTCTGAATCTGTTTCAGAATCTATCATAAAGTTGGTAAAATCCCACAAAGTTTCAGGATAGAATGAGAATATTAACAGAATTTATCCAACAAGTTCTCCAAATAAAGTTTGGCTTGTTGCATCTTTGATAATAACAGGAACTATCGTACCGGCAGACAAATTATTCTGCTTTAATACAACCTTCTTAAATCCCCCGGTTCTGCCGAACACTTCAGAATCCGACCTTCTGCTCTTTCCTTCAATCATAATATCGGTTACCTTTCCTATCCACTCTCTATTCTTTTTCAATGAGACCTCTCTTATAATCTCACTTATCTCCGCAAGTCTGCTGATTTTGACATCTTCAGAAACATCATCCTTCAATCCAAATGCTTCTGTCTTATCTCTCGGAGAATATTTAAAAGTAAAGGCACTGTCAAATTCCACTTTTTTTACAAGTTCAATAGTAGCCCTGTGGTCATCTTCGGTTTCACCGGGAAATCCGGAAATAATATCGGTTGTAAGCGATAAAT
This sequence comes from bacterium, assembly GCA_030604505.1. GTDB lineage: Bacteria > SM23-31 > SM23-31 > JAUVVT01 > JAUVVT01 > JAUVVT01. Next base: position 4,516 of record JAUVVT010000012.1, read on the forward strand.
CTTTTATTTTAGACATTGACTTTTCCACAAGTCCGATATACTTCTCAACAGTATAATTTCTTTTCATTGCTTCAAGTATCCTATTAGAACCTGACTGGACAGGCAGATGCAAATATGGACAAACATTTTCTCTCTCAGCCATAACATCAATCAAACCATCAGATAGATTCATAGGATGTGAAGTAGCAAATCTTATCCTCTTCAAATTCTCAATTTCACTCACTCTTTTCAAAAGCTTCGGAAAATCTGTCCCCTGATAATTATACGAATTAACATTCTGACCAAGCAGAGTAATCTCCTTAAATCCTTCATCCAGGAGTTTCTCTATCTCATCAATAATACTTTCAATCGAACGGCTTCTTTCCTTGCCGCGGGTAAAGGGCACTATGCAATATGAACACTCTTCATTACATCCTCTCGAAATCGCAACATAGGCAGTAACACCATCTTTCCTTAGCGGAAATATATCGGTATAGGTTTCGTATTCCTTATACTCAACATTTTTATATCTCTTCCTGTTTTTCAGGAATTCAGGAAGTTTCCTATATGAATCAGGTCCCAAAACCAGGTCGACATAAGTATTATCCTCAAAAATTTTATCCCCAAGGTGCCGCGACATACATCCCAGCACACCTAAAATCAACTCCGGTTTTCTCCTCTTCAAACTCTGGAGCTGGCTGATGTTGCTCAAAGCTCTGTTTTCAGCGTGTTCTCTGACAGAACATGTGTTAACAAGTATAACATCTGCCTTCTCGATATCATCGGTCATTTCAAAACCATCACTATTAAGCAGTCCGGAAACAAGTTCCGAATCATATTTATTCATCTGACAGCCGAATGTCTTTATATATACTTTCATAGATAGTTTACAAACTGCGATTTACAATTTATCCCGAATAACCGGGAGCAAATTATAAATTTTCACTTTTGTTAAATCACTAAAACATTCAATTCAAAATCTCACCCGTTGCATAAGAATCCTCAGATTTTACTATTTTTACCTTTTTTAAACTATTCTTGAGGTTTTCTCCCTTACACCTTACCCTTATATAATTCGATGAAAATCCGCAAAAAATATTTTTTTCTTCTTCGGTTTCAAAAATTATCTCTTCATTCCTTCCGACATTTTTCTGCAGGAAGTCGTGTTTCTTTTCCAGAGCAGCATCTCTTAAAATACGGCTTCTTTCTTTTATCTCACCGACGTTAACCTTATGATTATAATTATACGCTTCTGTACCATTTCTTTCGGAATATGTAAAAATATGCATATATGAAAAGGGAATCTCAGAAACTAACCTTAATGTATTCTCAAAGTTTTTCTTCTCTTCTCCGGGAAATCCAACCATAACATCCGTTCCGAGTCCTATACAGGGAATCTTTTCAACAATCTTATCAATCTGATTTTTATAATATTCAGGTGTATATTTTCTCTTCATTAAAGACAAAACCTTGCCATCACCGCTCTGAAGAGGAATATGCAAATGCTTGCAGATTTTTTTTGAATTCGCAATTAAATCAATAAATTCATCATCTATCTTATTGACCTCAATAGAGCTCAGTCTGATTCTGGGAATAACATCTATGCTCACTAACTTCTTGAGCAATGCTGTAAGATTCCCGCAAAGTTTATCACTATATTCAGCAAGATTAACAGCGGTTAGAACAATTTCATTAAAACCGGAATTTGCAAGCTTGATTGCCTGTTTGATAATTTGGGAAGAACTTCTACTGCGGCTGCGCCCTCTTGCATAAGGAACTATACAATATGAGCAGAAATAATCACACCCATCTTGAATCTTCAAAAAAGCCCTTGTGCGGTCTGTTGAATATCCGTTGCCTTCATCATTATAAGTTTGACAATTATTTTCAGACCTTTTTATGAATATTCTATCCGTCTCATAATAATCATCAAGAAAATCCAACACATTAAATTTATCCCCGGAACCAAGTATCATATTGACCCCGGGGATATTACTAATCTCTTCAGCATTAATCTGAGAATAACATCCGACAACAATAATATATGCATCCAAAGAGGATTTGATTGCCCGCCGAATTGCCTGACGCGATTTATATTCGGCACTCTGGGTAACCATGCATGTATTAATCAGTGATACATCCGCCTTCTCTCCAAACTTTACTACAGAATACCCTCTCTTTATAAATCTATTTTTTATACTATCAGTCTCATATTGATTTAATTTACATCCCAGTGTATAAAAAGATACCCTTTTTTTCATTTACTAAAATAATATTTAACCCGAAATATTTTTAATATTTCTATATTATTCCTTTTTTTCTTCCTTATTTTCTGATTCCTGTTCGGATTCTTCCTTTTTATCTTGTGACTTTTCTTCCTTCTTCATCTCCGGTTTTTCTTTAGGTTTTTCTTCTGATTTCACCTCTGCCTTTTCTTCCGTCTTCTCTTCAGTTTCCGCCTTTCCTTCTGGCTTTTCTTCAACGTCTGCCTTTTCTTCTGGCTTCTCTTCAGTTTCTGCTTTTTCTTCTTGCTTCTCTTCAATTTCTGCTTTTTCTTTTAATTCCTTTTCAACCTCCGGCTTTTCCTCCGGCTTCTCTTCAATGTCTGTTTCTGATTTCTCCTCTTTCGTTTCCAATTTCTCTTCGGATTCCTTTGCTACTGCTTTTTCCCCTTCATCTTTTACCGCTTCGTCCTTCTCGGACTTTTCTTCAATTATCGTTTCGCCATCCCCGGAGAGTATTTCACCAATTGTGCTCTTTTTCTTCTCTTCCTGGGTCTTAACGAACTCTTCAACCTCTTTTTTCTCACTATCTCCGACATACTTGTCATAAGAAAGAACTATCTTCTTTTGATTCTTGTTGAACTCGATAACCATTAATAAGAGTTCGCTACCCTCTTCAAACGATTTTTCCTTATCCTTCGTCTTACCCTCAAACTTCTGCAGTTGCGAAAATGGGACAAAACCTTCCACTTTCTCCGGAAGTTCAACTATCAATCCCTTCTCTATCGAACGAACAACCTTACCTTTGGTTTTGGTATCCTTTTTATATAACGACTCAAATCTATCCCACGGATTTTCTTCTATCTGCTTGTGGCCAAGTGAAACCCTTCTGTCTTTTTTAGTAATCCCCAGAATCATCACATTTATTTCATCTCCCTTATTGACCATTTCACTCGGATGCCTCACCTTTTTTGTCCACGACAAATCAGATATATGTATAAGACCATCAACACCTTCTTCCAGCTCAACAAAAGCCCCAAAATCCGTTATATTTATTACCTTCCCCTTATGTTGTGTACCGACTGCATACTTCTCCTCAATAGTCAGCCATGGATCGGGCTCAATCTGTTTCAAGCCCATTGAAATCTTTTTCTCTTCTTTATCTATATTCAAAATTACTACTTCGAGTTCTTCGCCAACCGATATGAACTTTGAGGGATGCTTAATATGCTGAGTCCATGACATCTCGGATATATGAACAAGCCCCTCAATGCCCTTTTCAAGTTCCACAAACACCCCATAATCCGTAATACTCACAGCTCTCCCTTTAAACCTCTGACCAACACTGTACTTCTCATCAATATTTTCCCACGGATGAGGTGTCAGTTGTTTTAATCCCAGAGATATTCTCTCTTTATTATCATCAAAATCGAGAATCACAACCTTTATCCTCTCATCCAGTGAAACTATCTCAGAAGAATGCGACACCCTTCCCCAAGAAAGATCGGTAATATGAAGAAGACCGTCAACTCCACCAAGGTCAACAAATACGCCAAAATCAGTAATATTCTTGACCGTCCCCTCAAGTACCTTTCCTTTCTCCAGTTTTGCCAGTATCTTTTCTCTCTGCTCAGCCTGATCCCCTTCTATAAGCACCCTTCGTGAAACTACTATATTCTTCCGCAAATTATTAACCTTAACAACTCTCAGCGGAAGAGTCTGTCCGATAAAAGCATCAAAATCTCTTATCGGTTTTACATCTATTTGGGACCCGGGCAGGAATGCGTCTATCCCCATAAGGTCAACAACTATTCCACCCTTAATTCTACGCAGACACTTTCCCTCAATCGTCTCACCGCTTTCGTATGTTTCCATTAACTTCTCCCAGACCCTCGTAAAATCAGCTTTCTTCTTCGATAAAACAAGCTGACCGTCTCCATCTTCAACATTATCCAAGAAAACTTCAATCTCCTCCCCCACTCTTAAATCTTCCAACGAATCAAACTCATGCGAAGGAATAGTACCCTCCGATTTAAATCCGATATCTACTGAAACCTCTCTATCATTTATCGATAATATCCTCCCTTTTACAATCTCTCCTTCATTAATTTCCGTTAAGGTTTCTGAATAAAGTTTGAGAAATTCATCATATTCTTCTTTGGAATACTCCTCATCCTCAACTATATTTTCGAGCTTAATAACAGGTCTTGGAAGTTTCCTTGAATCTTCTTTTTCAACTTTTGTTTGTATATCACCTCCTTCTTTTGTTTTTTCTTCGTTCTTAATCAAATCGTTATTTTTTTCAGACATTAAATTGTTCCTCCTTTACTTTTTCTTATGCAGCTATATATGTAATCAATTTATCATATTCTTCAAACTATCCACTTCCTCTTTTGTAAGGTTTCTCCATTCTCCCGGCTTAAGACCATCCTTCACCATTCCGGCAAATTCCACTCTATCCAATTCCAAAACGCTATAACCAAGAACATTAAACATTCTCTTTACTTGCCTTTTTCTGCCGGTATGGACTGTTATACTAACCACATATTTTTTGCTGCTGTTCTCAATAATCTTTACACTACCATAAACCACTTCATCCTTACCTATCTCTACACCTTTTTTCAGTTTTTCAATATCGCCTCTACTAATCTTCTTATCTAAAGATACATTATAAACCTTATTTATCTCATACTTTGGATGACTCAAACGATATGAAACCTCTCCATCATTCGTTAAAAGTAAAACTCCTGTTGTATCAATATCCAGTCTGCCAACCGGAAACAACCGTTCTTTAATATCAATATAGTCTACAACTTTCTTACGGCCCCTTTCGTCATCTAAAGTCGTAACACAATCTTTTGGTTTATTTAAAATAATATATTTATATTTCTTTTTAAAAACAATCTTTTTATTAAACAGAACTACCTCATCTTTATTTTCATCAATCTTTAATCCCGGATTGGTAATCCTTTTTCCATTAACATAAACAAATCCGCTAAAAATATACTGGTCACATTTTCTCCTGGCAAACATCCCGGCTTTTGTGAGAAATTTATTCAGTCTCATCATTTTCAGTAATCTCTTTATGCTCTATCAACTCATTTATTTCCTTCAAGTCGGGCAAATCCGAAAGCTCATTCAGCCCAAAATAATGAAGGAAATCAGAGGTTGTCGAATAAATCAGCGGTCTGCCCGGACTCTTTTCCCTGCCTGAAATTTTCACTAACTTCCTTTCGAGCAAAGTATGTATCACACCATCTATACTCACACCACGTATAGACTCCACCACAGGTCCGCTTACCGGCTGTTTATAAGCAATTATTGCCAAAGTCTCAAGGGCTGCCCTTGAAAGCCTCGGTTTCCTTCGACTCTTAAATAACTCCCTTAAATATGAATAAAACTCCTTCAATGTAGAGAATCTATATCCCCCCCCGATTTGTACTATTTCAAATGCCCTGCCCGTCTCTTTATATTCCTTATTAAGCTGGTCAATCATCCTCACAACAACACTACTTTTAACATCCCCTGCATTAATAATATCGGATATCTTATCGGCAGAAATCGGATAATCAGAAGCAAAAATTAAAGATTCAACAATCCTTTTATATCTTTCATTCAGTGACGTCATATAATCTTAAAATCACCCCAATATTGTTAATTATTAAAATAGTAACACAAATTTCACAGATTAAAATTTACAAATCAAAATATCCTGAAAAGGTACAACCTGTAACAGTCTGATCATCTTTCTTCTCGACAACTCCAAAATAGCAAGAAAAGTAACTATCACAAACAGTTTACTTTTTTTACGTGAAACAAAATCTACAAAAGATATCTTTTCATTCCCTTTTATCATATCCAGAATAAAATCCATATGCTTCTCAATATCCATTTTTTCTTTTTCCACATTATAATACTCTCTCCCTTTAGTCCTGTCGAGAATACTTTTTAAAACAGTAATCAAATCAAATACTTCATAATCGATAGGAGGCGTATAATCATCATCTTGCTTAAAATCCTGCTCGTATGAAAAATTTCTCGTAAATCTTCTTCTTTCTTCCTCTTCAATAGCAGCAAGTTCTTCAGCAGTCTCCTTAACCCTTTTATATTCTATAAGATTTCTGACAAGTTCATTTTTAAATTCTTCTAATTCTTCATCATCCTCTCCGACAGTCGGAATCAGCATCCTTGCCTTAATCCTCATCAAAGTTGCCGCCATAACTATAAATTCACTTGCAATATTAATGTCGAGTATCTGCATCAAATTTATGTATTCAAGATATTGTTTGGTTATCTCCGCTATTTGAATATCATAAATATCTATCTCCTCTTTTTTTATAAGAAAAAGAAGGAGGTCAAGCGGTCCCTCAAAAATTTGTAATTTAACTTGATACGGCATAATTCTACTAACCTAATTTCATTGCCCTATGTACATCATCCATAGTCTTAGAGGCAACTTCCCGCGCCCTTTTTTCTCCGTCCAAAAGTATATCTTTTATTTCATCTATATGCTCAAGATAATAAGCTCTGTTCTTCCTGAAAGGTTCGAGAAAATCAATAACCTTTTTACTCAATCTTTTCTTACATTCCACACAGCCCAATTTTCCACTTCTGCAGTCCCGTTCTATACCATTACATTCCTCAGAATTAAACTTTGTATGATAAGTATAAACAGTACAAATCTCGGGTTTTCCCGGATCACCTTTCCTAATTTTCTCCGGATCGGTAATAGCAGACATAATCTTCTTGCTTATCACCTCCGGCTCATCGGAAAGCAATATAACATTTCCGGCAGACTTACTCATTCTTTTACCATCGGTTCCCGGAAGACGGCTGAATGCCGTCAACTTCGCATCAGGTTCGGGAAATACATCTCCGTAAAGATAATTAAACCTCCGGGCGATTTCCCTCGTAAGTTCAACATGGGGCAGTTGGTCCTCCCCGACAGGTACTAAATCCGCTTTATATATCAGAATATCCGCTGCCTGAAGAACCGGATAGCCGAGATGACCATAACTCACCTTCCCCTCAAGATGCAGATCCTTTATCTGTTCCTTAACCGTAGGATTCCTTTCCAATCTGGGAACCGTAACAAGCATTGAAAACAGCAGGTGAAGCTCAGCATGTTCCTTAATATTTGATTGTGCAAACATAGGACTCTTTCGGGGGTCTATGCCTGCTCCAATCCAGTCAATAACCATATCAATTGTATCATTTCCAATATTCTCTGTATCTTCACATTGTGTCGTAAGAACATGCCAGTCTGCAACCAGATGATAATTTTCATATTCTTCCTGAAGCTTCACCCAGTTCTCTAAAGCACCAACATAATTACCTAAATGCAGTTTCCCCGTGGGACGCATACCGCTTAATATTCTTCCCTTTTTCTCATTCATTGTTAATCGAACCTTGATAAAACCTTTTATATTTTTCTATTCAAAATATAATTTATTATTTTAGATTTGCGATTTAGAGAAAGTAAAATCTTGATATTCACCATTACTAAAACACAAATTTTAATTCAAGCAAATCAATTTATAAAAAGATACGGCTTCCATTTTTCATTCCTCACACCGACAAAATGCCTGATAAAGGAAATATGACTCGGTTTTTTCGGCTTACTTAAAAGATTCATATTTGCCTTTTCAGGTATATTGTTCCCCTTTCTATTATTACATTCGATACAAGCACAAACAAGGTTTTCCCAACTATCTTCCCCGCCCAAATTTTTGGGGATTACATGATCCACTGTCATAGAAACACCATTAGAGCCACAATATTGACAAGTGTATCTGTCTCTTTTCAGAATATTTTTCTTCGAAAGAACTATCCGTTTTAACGGAATCCTGACATAAACTAAAATTCTCAAAACAAGTGGAAAAGGTATTGAAACACTGACAGACCGCAAAAATGTCGAATCGTTTTCTATAATTTCAGCCTTTCCAAGATATGTCAGAATTATCGCCCTCTTAACATCACAAATACTAACCGGCTCATAATTCTGATTAAGAACCAAAACTTGTTCTTTTAATCTGCCATCTAACATAAACTCACCTGCAAATAATCTATCTAATAAATTACAGATAAATGTAATCTACCTTTTTCAGCAGTTATTTTTAATCAAAATCTCTTTTAAATATTTATCATAATATTTATCGTTGCTGTCAAAACTATTAATTCTTACAAATCCTCTTGAATGGATAAATCTTTTCCTTCCTATATAAATTCC
>JAUVVT010000233.1 GCA_030604505.1 bacterium
CCTGCTTCTAAAAAAATCTTTTGTTCCATCAATAGAAGCATTGTCAACTATAACTATTTCCACTTTACTCAGGTCAGTGTTCTTTTTTAAGTATTCCAGACAAAGCTTAGTATGCTCAAGCTGATTATATACCGGAATTATTATACTGAATTTTACCATATTTTTATTATATTTACCCTATTTTCTTTGAAAAGAAAGTAGGCAAAGAAACTTTTCTAATATCTTATCCCTTGCCCCGCAAGAGATAAGATATATTAAGTTTTTTTACAAATATAAATCATCTGGCTGCTTTTGTTTGTAAACTCACTTTTATCATAGCTGCCATAAAGGTTTATAATTTCAAATCCATTTTTTTCGAGCATCATCTGCATTTCAAATCTAAAGATTATCGCCATGTCAAGATGTCTAACAAATCTACTGAAATTTCCGCCTTTATCATAAGCTTCATATAAGAAATCGATACTCATTACCTGTTCAGCCATATTTCTTTCAACATATTCCCACTGAATTATCGTTTTATTTTCAGGGGGATAATAAAAATGGCGAAGGAATCTTATATCTGATTTTTCTTCTGCACAGAGTTTAAAATTCGGCGAAAAAGTGTCGACCATAAAGATACCGTTCTTATCAAGGTGCTTATGAATTTTCCTGATACATTCTTCCTGAGCCTTTTTTGTTATCAAGAGAAGAAAAGAATTAAAAGGCACAAATATAAATTTGAACTTTTTCTCAAGTGAAAAATCAGTCATATCCCCTTCAATGAATTTTATATTTGAGGCAACCTTTTCCGGTAATTTTTCCAGTTTTCTCATCCCGATTTCCAGCATTTTTTTGGAATTATCAATACCATAGATTTCAAATCCCTGCTGTGCAACGGGTATTGTTATTCTGCCTGTTCCAGCAGCTAGTTCCAGTATCGGGGAACCGCATTTTTTGGCATATTCAATTATAAAATCAATATCCTCTTTAAGCTCTTTCCATTCATAATCATAAATCTCTGCAAGATTGTCGTATTGTGTTTCCATATTTTTTAACTTTTTTTTCCATTCTGTAATTTATTCTAAAGTATCTATTGATATAATTTCTGTATATATTGTAACTATAATAAATTAGGTGAGTTTTATATTATAAAATCTTCCCTGATATGCTTTTTCTTATAAATCAGCTTACGAACAGCGTTAGGCATTTTATAAATATGTTATTTTCAATATATTATAAGACTTTTTGTTTTTTGTACATTTCAAATTAAAAAGCGGGTCAGGATAATTCTTTTTCAATTTTTTTGCTTTTGTAAATTCTTCAACAGAGCTATCCTTTTTCCCCTGACGGTACAGTAACACACCAAGATTATTTCTGCATTCTGCGTGGTCTGGATTCACCTCAAGTAATTCTTCATAGCAGTTTCGAGCTTCTTTGAATTTACCCTCACTAAAATAGAAATTTCCCAGAATTAGATAAGCACCGCTGTTATTTGAATTTAAAGTTAAAACCTTCTTAAAATTCTTTAAAGCCTCTTTTTTCTTTCCCATTTGATATAAAATTGTTCCAAGACTTATTCTGAATTCTTCCTCATTATCATAAATCTTGGAAAGGAATTGAGCAATCTGCACTATATCATATTTTAATAATATTTTTTCTCTTTCTTCTGTTACTTTATTTTCATCTGGTTTTAAGGTCTTATCCATTCTAAATCTCAGTAACGGAAGGTCAAGGTATTCAACAAGATACTTGCTTGCAATTCTCAGAAAAAGGTCATATTCGGATTCATAAACCAATTCTTCATCAAAGATTCCGACGTCCTCTAAAACATCTTTTTTTATCAGGGTTGTAGATATAGAGTCAATTCTATTTTCTTCAAACATCAATCCGGTGAACTTATTTATGTCGAATTCTCGAAAAAGTTTCACGCCTTTTTGGAAATTCCCGAAATCATCGATAAAAGTCATTCCGCAAAAAACCATTCCTATCTCATTCCTCTGCCTAAGTTTATTGACCTCCAATTCAAGTCTCATCTTACCGGTAATATCCTTTTTATCCAAAATAGCAACCAGTTCGCCACTTGAATGCCTTATGCCGATATTACGTGCTTTTATTATAGATTTTTCATCCGATTTGATAAATATAACTTTATCATCATATCCTTCCTGCTGGAGCTTTTCGATTGATTCATTATTATCACTTATTACGATAACTTCTAATTTTCGGTATGTGCTATTAAAAATACTCTGAAGGCAGTTTTCAGCAAATTGGCTCCCTCCTATTATCGGCATAATTACACTTATTAAACCCAAATCCTTTTACTCCAGTGTAAAAATTTATCCTTTCATATAATTTCCCTTCTTTATTATTTCGACAAATTTTGACTTTTAGTTTATTTTACAGGGATTGTTTATCCATATTTTTTTCAAGAACCTTCCTTGCACCCGCTATGCTGTAAAGGTCTTCTTTTAATAATTTTTTAATTTGTAATACTTTTTTAATATCATTGGAACAATATCTTCTTTGATTTCCTTTTGTTCTCAACGGAGCAAGGACACCAGGAAACACCTTTTCCCAATATCTTAAAGTGTAAACGGAGATTCCTGTTTTTGTACTTGTTTCATTTATGGTTAGATATATGTCCATTTGTTTAAATTTTTTATGTTAAAATGCAAATGGTAAATTAAATCCAAAATCCGAATGGAGGAATGTTCTTTAATATAATAATTATACAGTGTATTTTTAGTTAATATAAATACAATCTTAATAAATTGCTCTAAGTTTTATACAAAAAAATTTATTTTTTACTTATTAGATTTTTTCATTTCCTTCCATTGTTCTGCAATTTCTTTCAGGTTAACCTTAGAGGTACCGGCAGCGGCTTTATTTTCTTCTATAATCTTTTTATAAATTTCTTCTCTGTGGACAATAACGTCTTTTGGTGCTTCGATGCCGATTCTTACCTGTCCGCCATCGATGCTAATTACGGTCACCTTAATATTTGTCCCAATATTTATACTTTCACCAACTTTTCTTGTTAAAATTAACATTTTAAATTAATATTTATTATAAGTTTATAAATGGATGTTCCATTGAATATTCTTCTTCTTCGATTATAATCTGCTGTGCGATTTTATTTTTCTGATTGATTATGATTGGCCCTTTAAGGTTTGCAGTCACCTTTTTTTTATCTTCTTTTATGGTAACAATAGCATACATAATCAAATCTTCATCTGCAAAATCGCCTATCACTGCGACATTATCTTTTGTAATCTCGGGCAGATATTTTTCAGTAACAAGAAGCGGGCTGACAATGGAAAAAGTTATTTCCGGGTCATCCACAGCCACCAAAAATTGAAAAGGTTCATATTCTTCAAATACTAAAATCACATATCTTTTAATATCCTCAAAACCCAGTATTCCCTGGGGAAAATTGATAATCTTATCTTCATCAATATTTAAAGTGCCAAATTGACTGTTATTTACAACTATTTCTCTTGACATGATAGATTTATTTATTTTTCATAATTTATACTTTGATGGAATATACGAAAAAAAAATTAAAATACAAATATTTTTTTTAAAATTTTAAAAAATCTATAAGACTTGGTTCAATGACTCTTGCACCGGCACTCAGGGCTGCATTTAGTGCATTTTCTTCTGCTTTGAACTGTATGAAGGCATGACCGAAGTCTGTATCCTCATTATAAGACAGTCTTTCTTTCAGCGCTATATTTTGGGTTTCAAATCTATCCTGATTAAAGAAAGCCATTTGTTTTCTTATTCCGACCCTCAGAAAACCATCAAGAAGTTGGTCCATTGACTGTTCGATTTCATTAAATGACTGGTCAACTAAAGCTCTGTCTATTTTATAGGGATTATTTCTAAAATTATTCCTGAGGTTATATATTGTCTGAAACACACTTACTCCACCCGTAGCGGACCTATCAAAGACCATTGAACCGGGCTCGTTTAATTCAATTTTTGTATGTTCATTTATCTGCCTTTTATAATAATCTGAATTTCCTCGATATACTACAATATCCGCATTAAGGTTAAACTTTCTAACATTTTCATCCAGGGTAAACGGCATATTCAATGTTTCTGTACCTCCGAAGATGTATCTTCCTCTATATTTTGTATTTGCGATTTCAAGGAGATTATCCAGGATTAGGTCGAGCTGCTTTGCGATATCCTCTCTATCTGATGTAGCGTCATTTGCTCCCTTGAGAGCAAGGTCTTTTACAGTTAGAATTATTTCGTTCACATCATTAAATGCTTCTTCTGTTGTGGTTAGAAATCCAATTGCATCTTCTATATTTTTATCAAATTGCATATTACTTTCCAAGATAGTTCTTAAACGCATCGATTTAGTTGTAGCCATCGGGTCATCTGAAGGTCGGTTTACCCTTTTTCCGGAAGCAAGCTGTTCCTGAAGTTTATTCATTCTGGTTCTGCTTGCATCTAAATTATTTATTACTGTCCTTATTCTTAATGTGTCTGGAACTCGCATATTAAAAACCTATTTATTTAAGTATAAATATTTTACATATTTATCCAAGTAAGAAACAATTCATCGACAGTAGTTATAATCCTTGCAGCAGCCTGATATCCACGCTGGTATCTTATCAAATAAGTGAGTTCTTCATCGATAGTGACTCCGGAAACAGAGTCTCTCAGATTTTTAAATTGTGTTACGACCATATCCTGCCTTAAAGAATTATCAGATGCATCTCTGGCATCGAC
>JAUVVT010000191.1 GCA_030604505.1 bacterium
AACTTTCCAATTTCCTGATTCTTATATAACTTTAAACAGAATAATCCATTTTGTACTTAATAATTAAATCCTTTTAAGAAGTATAGAATTTGGTTAAAATATGAAGATATTATTAGCACCTGATTCATTTAAAGGAAGTGCAACTTCAAAAGAAGTTGTATTAGCTATGAAAGTTGGTATAAAACGGATAATACCCGAAGCGGAGATAATGAGTGCACCTCTTTCCGATGGCGGTGAAGGAATGTGTTTGATTCTTACTGAGAAATCGGATGGTGTTCTAAAAAAGGCAATTGTAAAGGGACCATTGGATTATGAAATTGAATCTTATTACGGCATCATAGATGACGGTATGACAGCGGTTATGGACGTTGCTTCTGTTATAGGTCTTCCACTTGTTCCAGTAGAAAGAAGAAATCCTTTTATTACCAGCACGGAGGGTGTGGGACAACTTATAAAGAAGATATTAAGCGAAAATGTGAAGAAGATAATCATTGGTCTTGGTGGAAGCTCGAGCGTTGACGGGGGTACCGGTATGGCACACGGTTTAGATGTAATATTTTATGCAGGCGATAAAAAGATAGAGAGAATGTGTGGTGAGGTTCTGAATAATATTACCAAAATAGATATTTCATCTATATATCCGCGGGTAAAGAAAATAGAATTTGTAGGTGCATGTGATGTAAATAATCCCCTTTTAGGGAAAAATGGGGCTGCCGCTGTTTATGGACCGCAAAAAGGAGCTACCCCTGAACAAGTGGTTTTACTTGAGAATGGATTGGCAAATCTTTCACAAAAAATAAAAGAATGCCTAAAAAAAGATATAGCAAAGATTGAAGGTTCCGGTGCGGCAGGTGGTCTCGGAGCAGGACTCACAGCTTTTCTGGATGCTGAACTCTGTTCCGGAATCGAATTGGTTATGGGAAAACTTGGTGTTGAAGATATGGTTAGAAATGCTGACGTAATTTTTTCAGGTGAAGGCAAACTTGACAGTCAAACTTCTTCCGGAAAAGCAGTGGATGGTGTATTAAAATTGGCATCAAGGCATAATAAACCTGTTATATTAATCGGAGGAATAATTGACCCTGAAATAAAGCGCAGCGGCATTAAAGGTGTTTGGAAGACGGATTCGCTGGTATCTGAAAATATACCGGAAAAAGAAGCTATGAAAAATACAAAAAATCTAATTTTAAAATCTGCTGAAAAACTAATAAAGCAGTTTATCGAATATAAAAATTAATTATTGTAAAATCGACAAAATATTATTAATTTAAATTAGATTTAAATCAGCATTAAGATATTGATGGAGTTTATGTGAGTAAAGATATTTCAAACATATTAGAGGGATGGGATTATAAACACACTGAAATTTCTGTAAGAAAGATAATGGGATTAGATGGAAAAGAAAAGATTCAGTTAAGGCTTGACCTTGGTTTGCTTCAAATGGAGATAAACGGCAGACCAGATGGCAAAAAACCATATGGATATGTATCTGTATTTGAATATTATAAATCTCTTTTAAAAAACCATATCGAGAAATTCGGAACGGATGAAAATTTTACTATCGATTCAGATGAATGTTTAAGACTTCAACAGGAAGCGATTCAATATTATCACAGATATTTAAGCTTTTTTCATCTTGAAGATTTTAAAAGAGCCGAGCGGGATACCAGAAGAAATCTTGAAGTATTCAACTTTGTGAAAAACTATGTATCTAATGAAGAAGATATACTCATATTTGAGCAGTATAAGCCTTATGTTATTATGATGAATACACGTGCGAAAAGCTCAACGGCACTTGAAAAAAAGAATTATGACAAGGCATTAAAAATGATCGGAGACGGGATAAGAGCAATCGAGGATTTTTATATCGAAAACAATAATGAAAAACTTATTGACAGTAGCAAGGAAATTGAATTTCTTGAGCAATGGTACTCAAGTATTAAGGAATCAAGACCTGTTTCATTAAAACAAAAGCTGGAAAGGGAATTAAAAAAAGCTGTACAGAGCCAAAATTATGAAAAGGCTGCAGTTCTGCGAGACGAATTAAAGAAAATAAATAAAAAATGAATGATTTTTGTGTTTTAATACCTGTATTCAATGAAGAAAAGAATTTAAAGAAACTTATTGATGAACTTAAAAATTATACAGATAATGATAAAATTATTGTTATAGATGACGGTTCAACCGATAATACAAGAAAAATAGCAGAAAAATCCGACATTTTTGTTATTGTTCATAAGAATAATTTAGGGAAAGGTGAGGCTCTTCAAAGCGGTTTTAGGGAAGCTGTTAAAAGAAATGTTTCGTGGATAATTACTATGGATGGAGACCTGCAGCACCAACCAAAAAATATCCCCGAATTTTTTGAGAAGGCAAATACCGGAGACTTTGATATATTAATCGGCTCAAGGATGGATAATATAAAAAAGATGCCCTTTCGGAGGATTTTATCGAATAAAATCACCTCTTTTTTGATTTCACTCCGCATAGGTCAAAAGGTTATAGACAGCCAATGCGGTTTTAGAATGATTAACAAATGTGTGCTTGAGGAAATATCCTTAAATAAAACCCATTATTCTATGGAATCTGAACTGCTTATAAAAGCAGGATTAAAAAAATTTAAAATAGATTCGGCTAAAATTAATACAGTATATAACAACTCAAAAAGCAGTATTAAACCTTTAAGAGATACTTTTGATTTTATTTTTGTTTTTTTATCAAGTTTTTTTTGGAAAACAAAAGGAAAATAAATGGTGAATTTTTCTCATGCCCGGGAAAAAATGGTAGAAGAACAGATTAAGGGCAGAGGCATTAAGGATACAAGAGTTTTAGAGGCTATGAAAAAGGTTGAGCGGCATAAGTTTGTGGATGAAGGATTACATCATCGAGCGTATACTGACTCTCCACTGCCAATAGGTAAATCTCAAACAATCTCTCAGCCATATATTGTTGCACTTATGGTAGAAAAGCTGGAACTGAAAGGGAATGAGAAGGTTCTTGAGATTGGAACCGGGTCCGGCTATCTTTCTGCAATTCTTTCTGAACTGTGCGAAAAGGTTTTCAGCATAGAAAGGGATACATTTTTAGCAAAACGTGCACGAAAGACATTGGATGAACTTGGCTATCATAATGTTATAGTAAAAATAAATGATGGAACTTTAGGATGGAAAGAATTTGCTCCTTATGACGGAATAATAGTTTCCGCAGGCTCACCAATGATTCCTCATAATTTACTTGACCAATTGAGAGAGAATGGTAAACTTGTAATCCCTGTAGGTGATATGCATCAGCAGCGGTTGTGTGCAGTTACCAAAAAAAAAGGCAGATATTCCACTGAAGAGGTTTGTAATTGTGTATTTGTTCCTTTGATAGGTACGGAAGGCTGGAATAATGAAGATACTTAAACGATTGTATGATTGGGTATTAAGTTGGGCTGATTCTGAATATGGAACTTTAGCCCTTTTTTTAGTTGCATTTTCCGAATCATCATTTTTTGTTGTGCCTCCTGATGTTCTTTTAATTGCTTTAGCGGTATCCCGTCCTGAAAGGGCGTTTTATTATGCATCTGTCTCTACCGTTGGTTCTGTGATAGGAGGAATGTTCGGGTATATTATCGGTCTTAAAGTTATGGAAACCATTGGGATTCCTATTCTCAGTTTCTATGATATTATGGACAAATTTGAATATGTTGCAGCCACGTATAATCAATACGATGCGTGGGCGGTGGGTATTGCCGGTTTCACGCCTATACCGTATAAACTGTTTACCATAGCAGCAGGTGCCACAAAAATAAATTTTCTGATATTTTCGCTTGCATCTTTAATCAGCCGGGGAGCAAGATTTTTTATTGTCGGCGGATTGATATTCCTATTTGGTGCAAGAATTAAAGATTTTATTGAAAAATATTTTAATCTGATTTCAATTGTTTTTGTGATTTTGCTTGTAGGCGGATTTATTGTTGTAAAGCTTATTCTGGGGGATTGAAGATTTAATTTTGTTATTAAAATTGAGGATAATATTATGATAAAGGATATTGATAATAAAATTGAAGAAATAAAAAATCGAATAGTTAAGAATTTAAATCCAGACAAAATAATTTTATTTGGTTCTTATGCCTATGGCAGCCCGGATGAAGCAAGCGATATAGATTTATTTATTGTAAAAGACACAGATAAAAGAAGATTGGATAGATTTTTAGAAGTTAGAATAATGCTAAGAGATATTAAAGAAGTTTCTATTCAGCCCTTAATCTTTACAAATAAAGAACTTGAAGATAGGTTGAAACTAAAAGATGATTTTATTTTAGAGATTCTAAATAAAGGTAAGAATATATATGAACGAAAATAGAAAAGTTAAAATGTATTACTATTATTGAAATACACATTTAATAATATATTGTCTTGGGAGTTGTTATGAATAATATAGTAAATTTAAAAGAATTAGTTCTTAAAATTCAGAAGAGAATTAAAAAATTTAAAAAAGAGAATGAAAAAATTGGAGAAGAAAACACAAAAATAGTATTAATTAATCCAATTATAAATGGACTTGGTTGGGATATAGAGGATATTGATGAAGTAAGATACGAATATAAAAATAAACCTCAGGACAATCCTGTTGATTACTGCATATTGATAGATAATAAACCGAAATTGTTCATAGAAGCTAAGTCTTTTAATAAAGATTTAGAAGATCATAAATGGATAGGACAAACAATTTCTTATTCTAGCATTGCTGGAGTAGAATGGTGTGTATTAACTAACGGTTATGAATACAAAATTTACAAAACAAATGCAAAAGGTCCAGTGGAGAAAAAATTATTCAAAATTGTTAAATTGTCTGAATTAGATGATGATGAATCTAAAATAAATTATACAATTCAAGTTTTAGATCTTTTATCTAAAGATAAATTTACAAAAAATATAATAGAAAATGAATGGGAAAGGGAACACGTAGATTTATTTATAAAAGAAGCATTAGAAGAAATTTTTAATAAAAAATACAATTCTATTATTAGTTCAGTAAAAAAATATTTAGTTAATAAAGAAATAGAAATTTCTAAAAAAGATATTAAAGATTCTTTAGAAAGATTAGAAATTCAAATTCGA
>JAUVVT010000151.1 GCA_030604505.1 bacterium
AAACAGCCGAAACCAAACTCCCCTCATGTATTATCCGGTGAGACTTCAAGATAAACAGAGAATACGTCTTTTTCAATATCCAGATATATTCTGCCGAGTTCATTCTGTATATGTTTCTCTAATTCAAAAAGTACATTCATTTTTTATCCCATCATAATGTTATTACAAGACTTACTTCTTTTGAAAAAGAAGTAAGCAAGAAAACTTATAATTATCTTATCGCTTGTTTTACATGCGATAAGATATAAAAGTTATTTCCACCTTATTTCTGAGCTTTTCAGGATTAAACCTTATTTAACATTTTATTTCATCATCAATCCATTTAAGATAATCATCGGAGCCGTCAATTATCGGGAGAGCAATGATTTCAGGCACATCATAACTGTGTATTTCCTTAACTTTCTTAACTATCTCATTAAACAGTTCGCTTGATCTTTTAACGATCAAGAGGAGTTCGTCTTCATTGCAAATTTTACCTTCCCACCTGAATATTGAACTAACGGAATCTATAATGTTGCAGCAAGCGGCAAGTTTTTCTTCTACCAGTATGCCGGCGATATTTTCCGCTTCTTTTTTTGAAGCGGCTGTAATAAATATAATAATTTTTTTACTATTTTGGTTCATTTTATTTATACTTTTTTTCAAGATGATACGGTAAAAACTGGATTCCCGCTTTCGCGGGAATGACATTTTTTGTTTTTTTATTTACATAAATTCATATTTTACAATTTCTTCTATTTCTTAAAAAATATTCTCAAATATGCTATTTTTATTCTTGCTGTTACATAGTTTAAAAAAAATTACTAAAAATATACTTAAAAGTCAATTGTTATGTAATCTATTAGGTTTATACAATTTCATTTATAGATACTAAAAACAACTTGACATTTTCTATGGAAAAAGTGATATTAGGATTATTTAAAAAATATAAAGATTCTATAATCAAACAGAGGTAAGAAATGTGAATGCGGCATATTTTGTTTTGTTCACATTATTCTGCTTTTATCTTTCAATACGATTTTACGGGAGGTTTTTGGATGTAAAGATATTTGAAATGAATTCGGATGAAAGCACACCTGCGCATAATCTAAAGGATGGAATAGATTATGTACCCACGAAAAAGCCGATATTATTTGGTCATCATTTCACCTCGATAGCCGGGGCAGCGCCAATAGTTGGTCCAGCGATAGCTGTTATCTGGGGCTGGGTTCCTGCACTTATCTGGATTTTACTGGGAAGCATTTTTATGGGCGGTGTACACGATTTCGGAAGTCTTGCTATATCCGTCAAACATAAAGGTTCTTCAATTGGGAACGCCGCCGCAGACATTATAAGACCAAGGGCCAGGATTCTTTTTCTTTTTATTGTCTTTTTTCTTATATTTTTTGTTCTTGCTGTTTTTTCTTATATAATCGCAACATTGTTTGTTCAGTATCCTACAACAGTTCTCCCAATAAATGCACAAATTATCATTGCCCTGATATTAGGATATTTATTTTATCAGAAAAAGATAAGAATATTTGCTCCAAGTTTAATAGCACTTATAATACTGTATTTTTTCGTCTGGCTGGGAGTAATATATCCGATATCGATTTCACCGATGTTTGGACTGACTTCCCTTCAAATATGGATTATACTATTAATGGTTTATTCATTTATAGCATCTGTTCTGCCGGTCTGGGTTCTTCTTCAGCCGAGGGATTATATAAATTCTCATCAACTTGTAGTCGGGCTGAGTCTCATGTATATCGGGGTTTTTGTGATCAATCCGAAAATTGTTGCCCCTGCCATTCAGTTTTCGCCGGCAGGTGCTCCGCTTATGATACCGTTTCTTTTTGTTACAATTGCATGCGGTGCGATATCCGGATTTCACAGTCTTGTTTCGTCAGGCACGACCTCAAAACAGCTAAACAAGATGACGGACGGGAAAACAATAGGGTATGGTGGTATGATACTCGAGGGGTGTCTTGCTCTAATAGCACTGACAGCGGTGTCGGCGGGATTTTCGAGCAGGGCAGATTGGATGTCCCATTATGCATCCTGGGACCAGGCAAACAGTCTGGGTGCAAAAATTGGGGGATTTCTTATAGGAGGTTCGAAGGTCCTCGGGGCAATCGGCATTCCTCAGGAGATTGGTGTATCTTTAATAGGAGTTTTGGTTATTGCTTTTGCAGCTACTACACTCGACACCGCATGCAGGATTCAGAGGTATATTGTAACTGAAATAGGAAAATCTTATAATATAAAAATCATTCAAAATAGATATTTAGCTTCAGGTATAGCAGCTGGTTCGGCATTATTGCTTGCACTTATCAAAGGAGGCGGCGAAGGTGGTCTCATACTCTGGCCCCTATTCGGCACAACCAATCAATTAATCGCAGGACTGGCTCTTTTAGTTATTACAGTTTACCTTTATAAAAAAGGAAGACCTGTTATTTATACAATAATACCTATGATATTCATAGTACTTGTTACAACTTCAACAATGATCCTGAATCTTGGGAAATACATAAACACGAGCAACTGGCTTCTTGCTGTTCTTGGAATTATAATACTCGTACTTGAGGTATGGCTTATTGCAGAGGGTATTTTGGTTATAAGGGATAAGAAACTGTTTAGTTCTTCTAAATGATGAGATGGTGAAAAAATTGATTTTATTAATATTAATCTATCTCGGTCCCCCTTTTGTAAAGGGGGAATGCGACTTGATCAGACTTTAATAAAAGGGGATGTTTTGTATATTCATTTGACTATAAATTTATATATAAATACAGCTCCGCTTTTTTCTCCGCTGGGGTCATCATAATATGCGCTTATGATAATTTCCATAACACCATCTCCATCCAAATCAGCCGAAGAGATACGGTTTCCGAATTCGGTATCGGGTTTGGGTCCTGTAACTGCAAATCTTTCTATTGTATTTTCTTTCAAAAGGGTTGTCATAAAGAAATAGACCGAGCCCAGATTGGGATTTTTTTCTGATCCTCTACCTCCGGGTTCACTAACTGCAAGGTCAACCTTAGCGTCTCCATCGACGTCTCCTAATGCAGCAATGTACGAACCGAATTTTCTTCCTACCTGCCTTCCTTTTAGATATAAATTGCCTTTGGAGGCAGGTATGGTACCTTTTCTTTTTCCGCCATAAAATATATAAACAATACCCATAGGTGCTTGTCTATTACCCTTCCCGGGTGCACTAACTATAAAATCAGATAATTTATCTCCGTTAATATCGGGGATTATCTTAACTATGTTTCCGACCCATTCTTCAAAGTCGTCTGCCTTCATTATCAAATCGGCATCCGAAGCATCCATATATTTCTTAATTTTCCTTTTACCGTAAAACAGATAAGCTCTGCCGCCTCTAAAAAAGTCTGCACTGCTCAAAAACGCACCTGTCAACAGGTCATCAATCCCATCACCGTTAACATCACCTTCAATTGAAACCGAATTTCCCAGCTGGTCCCATTTTCTTTCACCAGAGATAATTACGTCCGCTTCATCTGCCATAAGTGTATCTTTAAAACTTTTTCCAAAAAAGATATGCACACAACCCGCCATTCCTTTTTTCAGGTCTCTCGGATTTCCTGCAGCCCCGACAACAATATCAATATTCCCATCTCCGTTGATATCGCCGCCCGAGGATAATGACCATCCGAAAAGATGATTTCCCCTTACTCCGAAAAATTTCTTATCTGCCTTTGAAGCATTAATTTCACCTTTTATTTTCTTCCCGTAAAAAAGATAAACGGCTCCGGTTTTTTCAAATCCATAATCTTTTGAAACTGCACTTACCAGAAGGTCTGTACATCCATCATTATTAAAATCCGAGTCAAATGATACAGCCCATCCAAAGCTATCTCCGCTGTTTTCTCCGTTTATTATCAGGTCAGCATCGGAAGCCAAAAGGTTCTTTTTAAATTTCCTGCCGAAAAATATATATACCTTCCCTTCTCTATTTTCACCTGCACCGTTTGCTCCTATCACAAGGTCATTTATCCCGTCACCGTTAAAATCACCTGCGGTGGAAAGTGATGCTCCGAGATAATTATTCGCACCATCTCCTGCTATATAACTCACCAGTGAAAAGCCCTGTTCGGGGGAAGAATTAGTGTTTGTGTAACTGTGAGTTGTATTGAAAAAGAAAAAAACAATCAATGCTGAAGCTATTTTTACTATGCTCATACTTCCTCGAAAAAATTAATTTTATTAATTTTTATAAACACGGCAGGTAAAAGTGTTATACAAATTCTTTTACTATAAAACTATACTACAACTTATTATTGGTGTATCAAAGGAAGTATTATACAAAAATATTTGTATAAAATCAATAGATTTATTAAGCGGATTTTGGGTGGATTGTATTAAAAATCTTCATTTCCCTCTTCGACTTCTTCGACTTCTTCGACTTCTTCGACTTCTTCGGGTTCTTCAACCTCTTCGACTTCTTCCATTTCGTCTTCTGCATCTGCAAACTCATCTACAGCTTCTTTCGGCTTTTTCTTTCCGGCTCTCTTTTTGAGAAAAGAGAATATCAAAAACAATAGTATCAGCCCACCAACACCGCCCAATATATGATAAAGATACTTTGAATAGAAGGGTTTTTCCTGTTCTGGTGCTTCTCCTAATAATTCTGAAAGCTTGACCGCTTCTTCATCCTCTTCGGATTCAATTATTTCTTCTTCTTCAGGTTCTGCTTCGATTTCGGGTGTTTCTATATGTTCAACCGCTGCCATTTTATCTTTTACTTTTTCTGAATCTACATCCATCGAGACGAGTAATGTTTTTCCCTGAAACTGAAATTTTACTTCAAGATCATCGGAATATTTTATTCTGAAAGATTTTGCTTTTTCCGGATGTGCTCCGTAGAGCTCCATAGTGGTTTGTGATGGAATCAACGCACCTCCGCCGCCTTCAATTATTATATCCAGTTTGCCTTTGATGTCTTCAATATCTTTTCTTAATCTGTTTGTAATTCTTTTCTGTGAATTAAGACTTTTTTCAATATTGCTTATTCTGCCTGAAAATGATTTCAGTCCACTGAGTTCTTCCTTAATTTGAATGATTTCTTCTTTTAATATTTCTGCTTCTTTTTTCAAATTAATTCTTTTTCCGATTTGCTGGTCGGCGGTTCTTCTTTGACTGTAAATTTCAGATAATCTGTCATCCTTTAATTTTACAACATCGCCGCTGCTAATTTTTGCTTCCGCATTTAAGATTTTAAGAACACCATTATTTCCTGAAACACGCATAAAACTACCCTCACCAATAAGGACATCCGGTGAGCCCAATTCCACTTTTGTAATAGGATGAATTATTCTATCGGTGCGGTAAATTCCAAACTTACTCCCGGCAGCTACAGAATTTTTATCGACTTCTTCCCCCCAGGAAAAGACTACTGTTTTTGTTTTATTATCTACCTTTAATATTTTACCTAATAAACGGCTTTTACCTTGATTCATATCAGCCAGCAGCAGATTTTCGAGTTCCATTTCGGCTGGTTCTCTTTCGAGGGGAACGGTTTGTCTTCTTTCTCTCTTTAATATATCAACACCTATATCCGGTTTTTGAGCTTCGGAAAGAACAATTATATCGCCAACCTTTATATCCTCCCATCCATTAATAATATCACCTATTGATGAAACACGTTTGACCGATTCCACAATTATCTTACCCACTAAAATATCTTTTTCATCAAGATTCTCGCCTGTAATTGGATGGATCAAAACCTCTCTTCTCATAACATTATAAAAGAGTCCTTTTCCAATACCATCTTCACTTCCGACATTTATCTCT
>JAUVVT010000388.1 GCA_030604505.1 bacterium
GGGCTTCATATTCCAAACAGTTGCATTCAATTTGTATGCCAGGTCAAGACCTCTTTCCAAGTCCCGGCACATGGCATTGTGCGGAACAACCTGAACATCAAAAACTCCCGACCGCAGTGCAGACATAAACGTCTGGCAGCTGTGTGATGTAATCCCGATAAATCTTGTCTTCCCGTCTTTTTGTGCCTGTTTTAATCCTTCTACTGACCCGTTCGGAGCTAACGCCCGATTTAATTCCGTTTCAGAAGAACAATTATGAAGCAGAAAACAATCAAGATGGTCTGTATTCAGGTTTTTAAGAATAATTTCGAGGTCTTTAAGCACTCCTTCCTTCCCCGCTCTTATTTTAAGCGATTTACTGGAAATAAACACCTCATCCCGCCGCTTCGGTAAAACTTTCCCAATCATAGATTCAGCGTTTTTATATGCACGTCCTGTCTCCCAGACATTAATCCCAAGGTCGAGTGCAGTATTTAATAAACGGTCGGATTGCGCCGTAGAGATAGACGACTGCCGCCCTCCCTCGTAAGTCTTTGCATAAAACATTGTCCCCAATCCAATAATCGGGGTTTTCCATCCGGTTCGCCCCAAAACCGTCATTGGAATGTTTTCAGCTAATTTCTCAATCGGTTGAGTCATTGCTTCAGATAAGCTCATTCTTCCAGCCAGCCCCCCCGCGACAATTGTGCCCATAGCTGCTAAAAATTTCCTGCGTGATAAATTTTTCATAACTTTATCTCCTTAATAATTTAACAAATCATACTCTTTTTTTACCACGAAGAATACGAAGTCGTATGAATAATACATTTAAAAAATTGAATTAAAAAATATCTTCTCCCATTTATGTAATCCGTGAAATTCATGGTAAAATTGGAGTAGTTTCAATTTGAAGATATTATATCTTGGCGAAGGTGAAGAGCGCCTCGCACTGTGAGTAAGTTTAATTTGTAATATTGTTTTTCGTCTTATATATTTTAAAGTATAAAAAATTATATAAAAATATTAACCAAAAACAATAATAATTTTATTTTTTAAAACTTTTTTCAAAGTGGCTAAGTTTTGTTTTTTAGGTAAAAATTACCCATTCATCAGGAAAATATTTCCTAACCAATTGTAATTATATTAATTTATAGTTTTATATCTCAAGTGTTTTCTCTATTATGCCGATTAAATAACAGCAAACCTTAGATATTTTTCTGTAATAATCCTATGGCAAAAAATATTATATTTTTATTTTTGATTTTATTCATTTTATGTGAAATATCCTATTCACAGGTTCATAACGGATATGTTGTTAAATCGATGAATAAGCTAATTATCATAGACCGCGGTGAAAATAAGGGTATTAATATCGGTTCAAATTTTAAGGTCTATCAACATTTAAAAGGAAAAGGGAAAACAAAATCAAAAAACGACCTTGAATACTTTGGTATTGCAGAAGTTATCCAGACTTTCAGCAATCTGTCGATTTTGAGGTTTACAACCTTAGAAAAAAATATAATCCCACAAACAGGAAGTTACATCAGTCTTATATCTCCCGAACTTCTTAGCAAACCTAAGATTCAAATAAACAATCAAATTGGAGATAGTTTTCTTGCAAAAGAAATATTCTCCAACTCTGTAAGTATGGGTTTTGTCGGCGGTTACGAAAACTTTCCCAAAGCCGTGTCAAATAAAATTGAAGAGTATCTCGTAGGCGAAGTATATCCTGCCGGCATTTATATGGACAAATCACTACCATTAAGAGGGGGTTTCG
This sequence comes from bacterium, assembly GCA_030604505.1. Lineage (GTDB taxonomy): Bacteria > SM23-31 > SM23-31 > JAUVVT01 > JAUVVT01 > JAUVVT01. Next base: position 1,757 of record JAUVVT010000388.1, read on the forward strand.
TATTTTCACTGAAACGAAAAATGAATAGATTTTCAGCAATAAGGTTTAATTATGGAAATTTAAGTTATAATAGATATTTATACTCTTCTATTCCGAGTGATATTAATCCTGCTGTTGACCTGCCGGATGATTATGTTAAGAACTGGAGATTTAAAATAAAAACCATTATTTACACCTTCTCTGCAGATATACTGTTAGGAAATTTCAAGCCAGTAATAAGCTCTATCAGTAAAAATTCAAAATACAACAATTTCGTTTATTATGCCGGATTTGGTCCGGATTATGCGTCTTTAAATTATAAAACAGACGAAACAATTACCTTACATAGATATAATAGAGATGACGTTATTTATGATGAAACTGAGCATTATCTTTACGGATACTGGGGACTTCACGGATTGGTGGGAATATCGTATTTCCTTTCTTCCGTTGGGATATATGCTGAAGGAGGATATACATTTTGGATGAAAAAAGAGATGAATAATAGTTTCCCGCTCCGAGTGGGGTTATCATTCCAATTCTAATATGGAGTATAAATTGTTTAAATTATGTAAATTTTTACTTCTTTTTTCAATCCTTTTACCTGGCTGCGGAGATAATACCGATATTCCTTTTCCGACAAATCCACTGGACAAATTTGCATTACCAATGACTGCATTTTCATTAACAATTACTCCAAATCCTATTTCAGCATCAGACCCGACACAGGTATGGACTATTACTGAAACCAATGGAGTAAGTTTCGATGTTGAGCAGATTTTATTAAAAACCTATGACCAAAATGATAACTTTATTGAAGAAGAATCTTTTACCACATCTGAGATAAGAACATTGTTTGAATCAACCTATTTTCCCCCGGATACCAGCATTACAGGAACAAGAGATAATAACATTGCATTTCCTACCGGATACTGGATATTAATATCAATTATAGGAATTGACGAGAATCAAAACCCAGTATCCACTGCATACATATTAAATATACAATAAAACTTACTTCTTTTGGAAAAGAAGTAAGTAATCCGAAGGACCCGCCTTTGGCGGGGAAAACTTTTATTTGTAACAAATCCCCTGTTATTCAGGGGATTTGTTATATAATAAGTAGATCGTACCCGAATAACATGCTTTTTTTCCAAATACAAGTAATAGTGAAACTAAAGCGGTCTTAAATCTATAATTTCAGCTTTTCAATATTTCCCTTTACTCCAGCAGCAGATTTATGCAGCGCCTCTTTTTCTTCTTCGGTTAGTTCGATTTCTATTATCTCTTCGACACCATTTTTTCCGAACTTTGCCGGTAATCCGACATAAATATCATTTAAACCGTATTCGCCTTTTACATAGACAGCACCGGGTAAAATGCGTTTCTTATCCCTTACTACAGCTTCTACC
>JAUVVT010000213.1 GCA_030604505.1 bacterium
CCACAACAAAGGAAATATTTACCCCTCATAACATTATAAAAAATATCATAAATAAGGCTGAATTCATTTTAGATGAAAGATTAGAAGATATTTTGTCTCCGGCTCAACTTGATTATATTAAAAATCAATTGGAAAAAATCGAGATAATTTATAATTCTTCTGAAAATAGTGTTATTATTCCGGTTTTGACACCGATTATCACTCCCGAAATTATTCCTGAAATTGATGGTGCAAAAAATAATGTAACAGTACAGATGAGTTTAAAAATTGTTTTTGATGATTTTTTAAAGCTCAACAAAGAAATTAACGGTAGGGATATCTCGATAAATGAAATTATTGCTGAATCATCTTTGCTTATCGGAAAAGGGAATTTTAAGGCAGAAAATTTATTATACAAGGAGCATGATAATAGCATAAATGTTCCTATTTTAATTCCTTTCAATTTTAGTAATGAAGAACTCAATAATAGTAAAGATGAACAGGTTTATTTAAACCTTAAAATTAACGATTATCTAAAACATAGAAGCATTGTTAATGGTGAAAGTCAGCCAATTTTAATTACAATCGACAATATTCCGGAGAATGATAATAATCGAATATTTAGCGATAACAAGACAAAAGATAACAATGAGATTATAAAGAATATATTTTCTGATATGAAAATTATTTCTGATGATTCATCTAATGATAAAAACAGATTCAAGAACGGAATTCTTAATATATCAGAGTTGAGAAATTCTAATGATATCATAGTTAATATCCCACTGGAAATAAAAGCTGATAGTGATGCTGATAATCCAGAGGTTTCTCTTTCCTTCATATCAGGTTCTAATATTTTTAAAGGAAAGTTTGACAATAATAAAGATGTAGAACCTGTAAAAGTATATTTCGTTAATAATCAAGATGTTATAAAAACAGATGCGGATGATAATGAAATAATAGAGGGTATTATTAAAGTCTCGTTGAACGGAAATGAGGAAAGATTTTCCTACATTGAAAATAATGAGAAAAAGATTGATTCATTTGGTTTCGGAAATTCGGAGACTATGAAAAATAAAGTTGCAGAAGCGGTAATTAATACAGTAAAAAATATCAACGAGGATGTTAATAAAGTACAGGATTTAAGTCCGAAATATAATATCAATGAAATTGCTGATAAAGGGGATAAATCCGGTAAAAAGCTCGAAATATCAACTGGTATAGATTATTTATTAAATGGTAATTTGTTTATCAATCCTGAGGAAATTAAAAACATTGATGATAAAGTCTTTCAAATACAAACTATAATTTCAAACTCTGAGGATAAAAATATATCAATTCTCATTCCAAAAGAGTCGCTTGATATTTTAAAGTATAAATTATTAGAAAGTGAAACAGAAAATAGTGGCAGAGTAATAGAAATACCTGTTATCGTGAGGGAAAATAAACCTGAGGTTGTTAATAATACTGATAATAAAATAAATAATAGTATATTTCAGGATGAAGAGGTTGAAAGTTTGGTTCAGAATGAGAAAGTTAATAATATTCCAAAGATAGAGACAGATGAGAAGGTTGAATATTCTCCTAATAAAATATCTGAACCTGAATTTGCTAAAACTGATATCCTTAGAGTAAATCTTTCAGATATAAAGGATGTCGGTGAAGGTGTAAAAAAGATTCCATTTGAAATATTTTCTAAAGATGAAATTATACCGAATGGTCTAAAAGGGGATATTAAGGATAGGTTAATACAAATTATTTCTGAGGATGAAGTTATACCGAATGGTCAAAAGGGAAATATAAAGGATAAGCTAATACAGGTTATTTCTAAAAGTAAAATTATTCCAAGTGATCTACAAGAAGGTATCAAAGATAGATTAGTACAGATTATTTCGAAGTATGAGGTAAAATCTGAAGGTGAAAATGGATACCAGAAAGAGGATTTATTACAGATAATTCGAAATCATAATGAGAGTCATAATAGAACAGAAAATAAGATATTTGAAGAGGTTAAGACTCCGATTGTGATAGATTATAGGTCTGTGATGAAGATAAATAAAAAGGGAGAGAATGAATTATATATTTTGATGAATGAAAATAAAAATCAGACATTGGAAATTAATAATGTACTTATTGATTTAAAAGATATTAATAAAGCAAAAGATGGTTCTCTGAATATTCCGATTAAGATTTTATCAGATGGAGTGGATGATAATAATGTCACTAAAAAGGTAAGTAATTCAAAAATTTATATTCCTCAAGGCAATATTGAGAATATTAAGACAAATATGAAGGAAATTGCTGAAACTTCAAGAGTCAGGGTGCCAGTTGAAGTTGTTAGTAGTGAGAATAAAGAAAGTAAAATAATAAAAATGATAGTTGAAACGAAAAAGAATGTTATGCTGGAGATATTATCTGTAAATAATGAGGAAGAAAGTCTTCCAAGAAACGAAAGTACAATAAGACCTGATTATAATAATAACAATAATAACATCCGTAATGAGAATACGGGTCAAATAAGAGTAAAGCTCGTATTAACAATGAATAGGGAACATTTAGAGACACCGGTTAATAGAGTGGAACTTGCTCCGAATCTTTCGGGAGATGCAATTGATGCTTTTAATAAAGAAGAAAATGTGAATCTTAGAACAAACATAAATAATAAAGATTTATTTGGTAATAAAATTCTAAATACCGCAAGCACAAATGAAAATAATAAAGGAATTTTTGAGAACAAAGTAGTTAATTTTACAGAAGTTAAGGATGTACCAATTAAAAATTCGGAGACTTTAGTCAATACAGATAATAAGATAAATAGTAGCGAAGTAAAAAGGAGTTTTGAGATTCCTGTTGAAGTATATACGGAAGGACATAAAGCAGAAGCTGGCAAAGAAGCAATTAAAGCAAAGATAGTTGTGGAGAAAAATATAAGTAACGGTTCTGCAGCAGTTAATGTAAATGGAGATGCTAATAAGGCAGAACAGTTTGATTTTATTAATTTTCAAAGGATTAATTTTACCGAAAAAAGTTCTGACAATCTTTTTTCCTCCTCAGGACATGATTTTTTGAATGGAAATAAAGAAAAGAGCGATTTTGACGGGATAAAAATAAATAATATTATTGGGATTAAGGAAGGCGGTTTTATTAAAGAGTTAAACGAAGTTGAGAATAGTTCCGTTAAGGATAATACATTGAGCAGAAATGTGATAATTGAAAATAATATAGAAAAGATAGTCAATGAAGCACGAATGATAATGCGGAAGGGCAGAAAAGAAATCAGTATGGAGCTTGAACCGAAAGAATTGGGTAAAATGAATATGAAAATAGTTATGGAAAGGTCGAAACTTATTGCAAAAATAAGCGTAGAATCACGGGAAGCTAAGTATTTGTTTACGGAAAGTATTAATAAGCTCATAGAATCACTTAATGAAAACGGAATTCAAATAGAAAGAATTGATATTACTATCAAGAATGGACAAAATAACTTTGCAAGAAATAATTTTTCAGAAGATAAATCAAGCTTTCACGGGAATTTTAAAGAAAATAGACGTAATGATTATGATGATTATGATGAAAAAGATAAAAAGTCAAGATATATGAGTAGGAATATGGGTTATAATACTATAGAATTAGTTGCTTAATATAAAAATTATAAGGAGATAAAAAATGGAAGGTATTTCATCAAAAATAAGCGATTTGCTGGCTCCGAAGACAGAAGAAGTCAAAAAAACAAATGACATTGCTTCGAAAGAGGATTTCTTGAAATTGCTGGTAGTACAATTGCAAAACCAGAACCCGCTTGATCCTATGAACCCGGAGGATTTTGCGGCACAGTTGGCTCAGTTTTCGTCACTTGAGCAATTAATAAGCATAAATACTGTTCTGAAGGATAGTCAGAACAGTGATATTATATTAGCACAATCAATAAATAATTCTTTGACCGCTGCCCTTATTGGTAAAGGTGTAAAAATTGTTGGAGATACAATAGAACATATAAGCGGTGAGACTAAAAAGATTGAGTTTGATTTGGCTGAAGATGCAATAAATGTTGCTGTTGAAATAAAGGATATTAACGGTTTATTAATAAAGAGAATATCTGAAACTGATTTCAATAAGGGCAAAAACAGTATAATATGGGACGGAGAAAATACAGCCGGAGCCGCAGTGAACAGCGGGGAGTATGTCATAAAAGTTATTGCGAAAAATAAGCTCGGTGGTGATGTTGAACTAATCAATTATGTGAGCGGGAAGGTTACCGGTGTCAGGTTTGATGAAAACGGGGCATCTCTTATTGTAAATGGAAGAGCAGTTGACTTTTCAGAGGTGCGGGAAGTATATGAATGGGAATAATTTTTTAATTTGGGATATTTAAATGTTAATAAAATTATATATTAAGAAAGGAGGTGATATTTAAATTGTCGAATATCAGTGGAACAAATTTTAACAGGGTGGTTGGATTTGAAGATAGTGCCAATATTCAAAGGGTCAATATTAACAAGAATGAATCCGGTAAGTTCGATGAGTTGTTAAGGAAAAAAATTGAATCCGCTGATGTAAAATTTTCGGCTCATGCAATGGAGAGGCTAAGAGACCGCAATATTGAATTAAAGAAGGATGATATATCTAAATTAAATAAAGGGATAGAAAAGGCTCAAGCAAAAGGTTCTAAAGAATCATTAATATTATTAAATGATATTGCAATGATAGTAAGCGTGAAAAACAAAACGGTAATAACAGCGGTAGATAGCGATAATTTAAGAGATAATGTGTTCACTAATATTGACAGTGCTGTTATCCTTCAATGATTGATTTTAAGAAGAATTTGGCAGTAGGTTGACTAAATAATTAAGAGAAATAATTGATTAATAGTAAAATCATAAACGGGCTGGACCTTACTATAGGGAGCCCGAATTCTGCCAACCGACC
>JAUVVT010000373.1 GCA_030604505.1 bacterium
CGGAGCCGCATATAATGATGGAGCGTGTTAAATCTGCTGATTCTCTACCCTGGACTACAAAGTTACCGGTGATATTCCAAAAAGAATGGGGATATTCAATTATAGAAAATATTCCTTTACTGTTTGAAGACATTGGTGATTTTCAAAAAGTGCGATACCATTACTGGAGAAATTTGAGTTATTTATTAACCCAGTCGTATTCGAAGGTGATGAAAGAATGGTGTAAAAAACATAACCTGAAATTTGTAGGACACCTTATGGGAGAAGATTCTTTTATCAGTCAGCTGCAGTATTCTGTCAATGTTATGCCTCACTATGAGTATATGGATATTCCCGGAATCGACCATTTGACTATGGATTTATATTGGCCCACAGGAGACCCATTTATTCTGACACCAAAGCAGGCCGCCAGTGTTGCCAACCAGTTGGGGATAAAGGAAGTTCTGTCCGAGATGTACGGAACATCTGACCAAGGGAATTCATTCGAAGATCGTAAAAGAGTGTATCAATGGCTTGGTGTTTTAGGGATAAATTACAGATGTTATCACGGGCCCTTTTATTCTATGCGCGGCTTGAGAAAGAGGTATTATCCTGTGAATCTTAATTACCAGCAGCCGTGGTGGAGTGAAAACCGCATTATTGCGGATTTTGCCGCGCGTCTTTCTTATATTTTACGCCAAGGGCAATATAAAGCAGATATTTTAGTTATACATTCCATCGAATCATATTATTTAGAAGGGAGAATATCAAGAAAGCTTTCTAAGAAGGTCGGGTCCCTTGATAGGGATTTAATTACGTTGAGCCATAATCTTTTAAAGATTCAAAGGTCATACGATTATGGGGACGAGACGCTTTTAGCCAAATATGGAAAAATAGTGAAAGATAATATTGCTGTCGGAGAGATGATTTATAAAATTGTAATATTACCATCGGTAAAAACATTAAGAGAATCAACAGTAAAGCTCTTAAATGAATTCCTTGATGCAGGCGGGACGGTAATTTCTGTCGGCACACTTCCTACGTTAATTGATGCGGAAGTTGATAAGAATATTGATGTCTTCAATAAAAGGATTATGCAGATTTTAAATGATGCGGAGGTATTGAAATTAAAGTTGGATAGTCTTGTCTCTCCGGATATTCAGGTGAGTTCTTATAATAATATGCCCGCAGAAACAATCTGGATTCAACAAAGACTTCTGGATAACGGACAAATATTTTTCCTGACAAATATTGATAGCGAGAAAACAATTGTAACGGAGGTTAAGATAAAGGGGACTGGAAAACTTGAATACTGGAATCTTGAAAACGGTGAAGTGGAATGTGTCCCCCAGCAGAAAAAGGGAGAGTATATCATAACTAAACTGCAGTTTGTGCCTGACGGTTCGTATTTGTTATTTCTGAATGAGTCGGTAAGCCCGAAAAATATTTCTGAGAAGGTCAGTGAAATTATAAAGCGAGTGTCATTAGAGGATTTTCGGATTATCAGAGATGACCCTAATTCAATGACTCTGGATTTCTGCCGCTACAAGAAAGGGAATGAGGGATGGAGCGATATTTTACCAATTATGGGTGTACAGGACATCCTCGTAAATGAAAAGTATAAGGGTTCTGTTACTTTACAGTTTGAGTTTGTCTCGGAAATAAAGCCAAACCGATGTGCGGTGGTAATAGAAGAAGCAGAAGAGTATTTTGTTACAATTAATGGAAATAAAGTCAAATATAATGGGCTTCCATATTATCGTGATAAATGTTTTCTGCCGATTGATGTTACGCGTCATGTCCAGACTGGAATTAATTACATCGAAATCTCCCGACATTTTCAAGCACCGGAAAGGGAAACAATTGATAACGAAAACCTTTATAAATTCTATGGAACTGAACTCGAACAAATTTATCTTATAGGTGATTTTGCCGTGAAAGGAGAATATATAAGTCAGGATTTCTTTGAATACACACGACACCGCTACAAGCCCAGTTTTGTTATAACAGAGGAAAGCGGTATAAGTCAAGGTGACTTATTTGCGGACGGGTACTGCTTTTTTAATGGAACAATTAACTTGGAGACAAGTGTAAATATTACGAATATAAAGAAAAATGAGAGGTATTATATTGATATTGAAAAGTTGGATGCAGTTATTGCAAAAATAAGAATAAACAACCGTGATGCAGGAAAGTTAGCTTGGCGTCCCTATCGGCTGGAAATAACAGATTATATCTGGGAAGGGGAAAATAAAATAGAAATCTCTCTCACTAATTCATTACGTAATCTACTTGGGGGATTGCATTTTGTACCGTTAAAGGACGTATCCGGCGGGCAGTGGGTGCAAAAGGCAAAACCGAGTTCGGGAGACGGGACCGAATGGTATAAAGACAGGGAAAATAACAGATTTTGGAGTGATGATTACTTTTTCAGACCGTTTGGAATAGATGGAAATGTGTCTGTAATATGTGAAAGATTTTAATATTTACGAATTACGAATGTTGAATGGAAAAATTTTACTTTTATTAAATCGTAATTCTAAAGTCGTAAATTGTAAATCTTTTAAGGTGTAAATAACAGGATACATATAATATAAACATTTTAATTTTAGATGGAGTAATACAGAGATGTCCATATTTGAAGAGGATAAAAACGTTACCCGCAGAGAATTTTTAAAGGTAGGTGCAGCAGCCGGGGCTTCACTTGTTTTTTGCGAAAAGAATAAGATGAGTAAGAAACTTCCTAATATTCTTTGGATTATGACCGACGACCAGCGTATCGATTCACTTCGTTGCTACGGTTCTTCATGGGCAAAATCCCCGAATATTGATGCACTTGCAAAGTCCGGTGTGCTTTTCAGAAATGCTGTTTCGCAGTCTCCTGTCTGTGCGCCGACACGGACATCTATGTTGAGTGGAAAGTACTGTCATTTGGTTGGTATGACGGCAAACGGTGCCAAAGTTAAAGAGGGAACCTATCCATTGACGAGGAGATTTGCAGAAAAGGGATACCAGTTAACGAATATCGGTAAACTCGGCACAAAAATACCGGGTTATAAAATTTTTGATAATAAGATTCCTTCTCATGGATACGGCGGTCCTGCATCAACACCTTTTAAATTCAAGGGTGGATTCGAAGGCAGGGAGAATGAATTCAGTGTAATCACACTGCCTGAGTTTGTAATTATTGCCGGTACATACCCACTGCCCGAAGAGCAGACAGAGCATGGCATTACCACCACAAACGCTATTGATTTTATTGAAAAAAACATGCAGGAACCGTTTTTCCTTCGGGTCTCGATAATATCACC